>NZ_CDRRQU010000013.1:0-58233 GCF_977044495.1 Cetobacterium sp.
AGCGTTCATCCTGAGCCAGGATCAAACTCTTCATTCAAATATATTTAAAGTCCAAAGACTTTACGTTTACACCATTTATTGGTTTGCCATTTCTGGCATCTGTTATTTTCATAACTTCTGACTATTTTCTCTATTCGGTTGCTAATGTCCTTATCTTTTTGTTTCGCCTGTGGGGTTTCCCACTGACAGAAATAATAATACCATTTTTTTTACATTATGTCAATAACTTTTTTATTTTTTTATAAAATAATAAAATTCTATCAACTCTTCTGTATATTTTATTCTTTGAAAATAGTCATTGGGATATCTCTTTTGAGCTTGATTATCTATGTAACTCTTTATATCTTCAGGAAGTTTAGATTCTTCTATTATCTTTTTATACTCTATCTTTTTTTCATTGTTTATTTTTTTTATTTCTTTATTCTCTTTCTCTTTTTTAGAAATCTCTTTTAAATCATAATAGAAATGTTTATAAATAATTTCATAATCTGTTCCATATTTTTTTTCTAATCTTATAACTTCATTATCTATCTTTTCTTTTGAGAGTCCCTCTTTTTCTCCTAAAGAAACAATTCTTTTATAAGCTCTCTCTTGATCTCTGACATATATGTTTGAATTATCTTGAGTATATGAATCCCTTTCAATATTATTATTAACTCTTTCTGGAACATTAGCTATTAAAACTGTTGATATTATAAAATATAATAAGAATTTTTTCATTTTTCCTCCTTTTATATTAAATATTGTTATAAAAAAATTTCCTTGTAAGAAAACTCTTACAAGGAAATAATATTTTAAACTTACTTTCTACTATATTATAGAATTAGAAGTTTACTTTCATACCAGCGAATGCATATGGTTGCCATCTCCAGTCATTAGCAGAAGATTGGTTCTCGTTATCCCAGTTTCTATACTCTGCTCCAACTCCTCCGTTTAACGATATAGCTGGTGTCAATTGATAATTTACAGAAAGGTTCATAGAAGTATATAAGCTATAGCTATCTTTATCTGATTTCTTATAAGTATTTGTCTTCTTATCTAAAGAATATCTATCATATTGTCTAAATACATATGGATCATATCCACCCTCGAAGTTGAAATCTAACTCGTAATCATCTGTTGAATAAAGTGCAAACGTTCTATATAAGTAAAGCTCCCATGTCACAACAAACTCTTTATCTGTTGTAGAGTTAACTCCTTTTTGAATTGCATTAGAGTTATTATAAAAGTTTTGATCTAAGTATATTGTTCCATCCCAAGTAAATCCAAATGGTAAGTTACCTGCATATCCAAAATCGATACCGATAGAGTTTAAATAATTTCCACCATTATCTTTTGGCATTGAGTGATAGATATTTGGTTGAACTGAGAATGATGAAAGTAATCCACCTTTGTTTGAATAAGCATTATAAAGTAATTTATACTCAAAGTTTTGAGAGTTATTCTCTTCATCTCTATATTGTAATCTAGATGTTAAATCACTATTGTGCTTATAGAAATATCTTAATCTAGTCTCTGTTCCATCTTTTCCACCGTTTACTTCTCTAGTGCTATCAGCTCTTTCTAAATCGTGATAATCTCTAATCCTTGCTTCTAATCTAGATTTTTCAGTCATTTGAATTCCGAATGAAGTTTGTAATCTAGCATAATCATTTAATCCTCTGTTCCATGTATCTTGATCTGTAGCAGGTTGATTTGTTACAGGATCCATTATAATTTTATCTCCGTGACCTTCTGTTTTTCCATAAGCTCTGTATTCCACACCAATGTATCCTGATGGTCTGAAAGCTTCTTCTAATACTACAACCTCTACTACAGGTTCAGCTACTACTACAACCTCTTTCGATACTTCTACTGGTGCTACTACAACCTCTTTTGCTGATGCAGTTGCTCCAACTACTAATAAAGAACCTAATAAAAGTGCTAACTTTTTCATATAAATTCCCTCCAGTTATTATTTTTTTAGAAATCCCCGTTTTCGAATTTCTCCCGTTACCTAGGTTATACAATATTTTAATTCTTTTGTAAATATTTTTTTATTTTTTTCCAAACTTTTTACTCACTTTTTACGTCTACTTTGTTTATTCTTAAATCATTTTTTTAGATAAAAAGTCACTTTTATAAACTTTAACTTTATTTGTAAGCAAGTTTTCAATTCATACTTCACTGAATGTTCAGTCATCACTCTTTTAGCATATATTTTTTTTATTTTTTTATTTATTATATATATTTATTTTTTATTTACTATTTTTTTAAATAAATAAAAAAGCAGATACAAATATGTATCCGCTCCAAAATTTTTTGAATAGAAAAGTGATTATCTCTTTGAGAATTGTGGAGATCTTCTTGCTTTTCTCTTTCCGTATTTTTTTCTTTCTACCATTCTTGAGTCTCTTGTTAAGAATCCAGCTTCTTTTAAAGCTCCTCTTAAAGTCTCATCAGCTTCTACTAAAGCTCTTGTTAATCCGTGTCTGATAGCTCCTGCTTGACCAGCATTTCCTCCACCGATTACGTTTACTTTAACTTCAAACTTATCTAAAGTCTCAGTTAATACTAATGGTTGCTCAACGATTTTAGAAAGTAACTCTCTTCCACCGAAGTAGTCTGCCATAGTTTTTCCATTTATTTCAATTCCTTTTCCACCAGGAATAAGTCTTACTCTTGCTACTGAAGTTTTTCTTCTTCCAGTTCCTCTATATTGAATCATTTCTGCCACTGTCAATCCCTCCTAATTAAAATTCTACCTTTACTGGTTTTTGTGCAGTATGAGCGTGTTCAGCTCCAACAAATATTCTTAATCTTGTTAACTGCTCTCTTCCTAATCTATTCTTTGGAAGCATTCTCTTAACAGCTAGCATTAAAGCTTCTTTAGGATTCTTTGCAAGAATCTCTTCTAATCTTCTTTCTCTTAATCCACCAGGGAATCCTGAGTGATTGTAGTAAACTTTATCTGTCAATTTATTTCCAGTTACAGCAATCTTCTCGATATTTGTAACGATTACGAAATCTCCTCCGTCAATGTGTGGAGTATAAGAAACTTTATCTTTACCCATTAATTTTTTAGCTATTTCTGCAGCCAATCTTCCTAAAATTTTTCCTTCTGCGTCATAGTGAACGAATTCTCTAACAACGTCTTCTTTTCTTTGCATAGCAGTGTATTTCTTCACGTTTTTTTCCTCCTCGAAAATAGTTATATTTATTTTAATATAACGAACGGCGTTCCTTTGTGGGAAAGGATTTATTATACCTATCTATTATATCTACTTTTTCCTTCTTTGTCAATTACTTTTTGAAGATTCCTAAAGGTTTTCCTAGTGGTAAAAACTCTCTTCCAAAAGTTTTATTCAGAACGTTTGCAGCTGATCCATAGAATGACATCATAGCTATCGCAAACTCCGATACCGCAGCTAATGTATGCATTGCATGAGGAGCTATTCCAAATGCTGTTCCAGCCAATCCTATAAATAGGAAATCAATCAATATAAATATTATTAACAACGTTTTATTAGTTTCAATTGATCCAATTGTCATGTATAGTGTAAATACTAGATACCCTAAAAATACAAATCCAAAAGCCTTTGGGTCTGCTGCTACCCTCATAGCTTCACCGAATACTCCAAGTTGTATCATCCAGCTCATAGCCATTCCAAACCAAAAGAATGAATATCCACCAAATGCTGTCGTTCCAAACACATTTCCGTGTTTAATATCATTTAAACAAGCAATCAACTGAACAAACGCTCCCAAAAATATTGCCCAAGGAATCACCAACGATACTCCGCTCACAATTCCAAACTTATTTGCTGACGCTACTAATGTAACAATTGCAAGACCTAATAATCCTAATCCTGAAGGGTCTGCTACTTCAATTTTTACATGATTGTTTTGATTCATTTTCTTTTTTCATACTCCTTAATTAATTTTTTTTACGCAAGGAATATTTTAACCTTTTCATGATACTTTGTCAACAAATACTTAACTTTATTTATTTTTTATATTGTCAATGCTGAAGCTCCTTTTATTCCCGCATCATTTCCTAACTCTCCCAGTTTAATCTGAAGATTTTCAAGCGTTATTCCAAGTGCATACTTCGGTAATTTTACTCTTACTTTATCAAGTAAAATATCTCCTGCTAGTGCCACTCCTCCAGATAGAATTACCACCTCTGGATTTATGATATTCAAGACATTTCCAATTCCCATAGCGAGATAATCTGAAACATAATCAACTATATCCAAAGAGAATTCATCTCCTTTTTTAGCAGCATCAAAAACGTGTTTTGCTTCCAACCTATTCAAATCTCCACCGATAGATTTGTACACCTCATTATTTTTATTTATCTGTAATCTTGACAGTGTCTCCCTTATTACTCCTGTCGCTGATGCATAAGTTTCAAAGCATCCCTTTTGACCACACCCACAAAGTTTTCCATCTTTCTCCAACTTCATATGTCCTATCTCACCACCAGCACCAGTGGCTCCTGAAATCAATTTACCATCTACAAATATTCCCCCTCCAACTCCTGTACCAAGAGCTATCGTCACGCTTTTAGAGTATCCTTTTCCCGCCCCATACAGAGTTTCTCCAAGAGCTATTACGTTCACATCATTGTCCAACCTTGTTTTTATTCCAGAAATCTCCTCCATTTTTTCACTGATATTTATGTTCTTCTCCCAAGGAAAATTAGCAAAAAATCCCACTTTTTTTTGATCAATAACTGGTCCGGGTATCCCCATACCAATACCTTTTATTAAATCTTTCGTTATCCCCAATTCATCAGCTAACTCCAAAACTGTAGCCCAAATTTTATTTAAGGTAAACTCCACTCCCTCTATTGACTCCGTTTTTATGCTCGTACTTTTCAAAATGTCTCCACCGGCATTCAATATTCCAATTTTACTATTTGTTCCTCCGATATCAATCCCTACAAAATATTCCATGAAACCCCTCCTAATTATAAATATTTTTATACTTATTTTTTAAATACTCTATGTAATATACTGGATTTAACTCCTCTCCAGTTACTGACAACATAATCTCTTTAGGTGTTTTCAACTTTCCATATCTATGAATTTTCTCTTTTAACCATTCCCTAATTATTTTTAACTCCCCTCTTTCCAATGCTCCCTCTATATTTATATCTTTTTTCATGGCATTTAAAATTTGAAGGGAGTAAACATTTCCTAAAGCATATGACGGAAAGTATCCTATAAGACCGCAGGACCAGTGTACATCTTGTAAAACTCCTTCAGAATCTGTTTTAGGAGTTACCCCCAGATACTCGTACATTTTATCATTCCAAATTTTTGGTAAATCTTTAATCAAGTATTCTCCTGACAAAATTCCCTTTTCAATCTCATAACGTACCATTACATGTAACGAATATGTCAACTCATCCGCTTCAACTCTAATCAACGACGGTGAAACTTCATTTATCCCCTTGTAAATCTCTTCCAATGATAGTTCAGATAGCTTATCATATTTGAATTTACTTTTCCCTAAAACTCCACACCAAAACTCCTTACTTCTTCCAATGACGTTTTCATAGAATCTTGATTGAGATTCATGAATCCCCATAGATGCTCCATCTGACAAAATTGTATCTTTTAACTCTTCGGCTACTCCCTGCTCATACATCCCATGTCCACCCTCGTGAATAGTGCTAAATACACTTGAAAAAGGTAACTCTTCCAAATATCTTGTCGTCAATCTGACATCATCTTTATTCACTGTCAATGTAAATGGATGAGCACTTTCTGATAAAACTCCTCTTTCTAAATCAAACCCTATGTATTTTAGCACCTCTTCAGAGAAAAGTCTTTGCTCAAACTCTGAAACTTGAAATTTTATCTTTTTCTGAAAATCTCTTTTATTTTCCTTTATATCTTTTAATAGTGGTACAATCTCTTTTTTTAACTCCTCAAAAAATTTATCTAACTTTTTTACATTCATCCCTTTCTCATAGTCGTTTAAAATTTCTGAATATATATCATCTTTTACCCCTCTATACTCTATAAACTTTTTATTAAAATTAAAAATTTGCTCCAAGATAGGGGCAAAACTCTCAAAGTCATTTTTTTCTCTTGCCATCTCCCAAATTCCTTGAGCCTTGGCTGTAAGTTCTGAGTATAGCTTGTACTCTTCACTTGGGATGACCTTTATTTTTTCAATCTCTTCCTCCAAAAGCTCTATCTCTCTTTTAGTTATCTCATCTATGTTCTTCTGCTTTTTTAGCTCCGTCAATATCTCTAAAAACTCTTCAGAAGTAGTTAAATTATAGCTTCTTAGGCTCAATTCTCCTATCATTTCAGAGAGCAATTTATAACCACCTTTCGGTGCTTGTGTCTCCAAATCCCATTGAAGTAGTGCTAGCATAGAATCTATTGTTTTCTTCTCTTTTATCATCTCTCTAAATCTCTTTATTTTTCCCTCCATAATTCAACTCCTTCACTTTTTAATTCAATTATATTGAATTTTTCTCTCTTTAACAAGATTTTTCGCACTCTATTGATAATTTCAGTAAAATAATGTAAACTTATATGTAAAAATATAATAAATAGTATAAAAGGAGCTTTTATGAAAAGAAGTATATCAGGTATCCAACCTAGTGGAATATTGCATTTAGGAAACTACTTTGGAGCTATGAAACAGTTTATAGAAAATCAAAACAAATATGAAGGATTTTATTTTATTGCTGACTACCACTCTCTTACATCTCTCACTGATCCAAAAGCACTTAGAGAAAACTCATACAATATAGTTTTAGATTATTTGGCTTTGGGACTTGATCCTGAAAAATCAACAATTTTTTTACAGTCGGATGTTCCTGAACACACAGAACTCATGTGGTTACTTTCAAATATTACTCCCGTTGGGCTTTTAGAAAGAGGTCACTCCTATAAGGACAAAGTTGCAAAAGGTTTCACTCCCAATACAGGTCTTCTAACTTATCCTGTTCTTATGGCTGCTGATATACTTATGTATAACGCTGACATTGTACCGGTGGGAAAAGATCAAAAACAACATCTAGAAATGACAAGAGATATCGCACTAAAGTTTAATCAGCAGTACGGAGTTGAACTTTTCAAACTCCCAGAACCTCAAATTTTAGAAAATTTAGCTGTTATTCCCGGAACAGATGGACAAAAGATGAGTAAGTCATATGGGAATACAATTAATATGTTCGCATCTAAAAAAGAGCTAAAAAAACAAGTTATGAGTATCGTTACTGATTCCACTCCTTTGGAGGAGCCAAAAAATCCAGAGAACAATATCGTTAAGCTCTATGAACTTTTTGCAAGTAAAGAACAAGTTGAAGAGATGAAAAATAAATTTATCGCTGGAAATTACGGTTATGGTCACGCTAAAACTGAACTTTTGAATGCTATACTTGAATATTTTAAAGATGCCAGAGAAAAGAGAGAGGAACTGGCTAACAATATGGAATACGTGGAAGAAGTTCTTGCTAAGGGAGCCGCTAAAGCTAGAGAGATTGCTAGAGCTCAAATAACAGCTGCCAAAACTGCAGTCGGGTTGATAGGAAATATATATAAAAAATAAAAAAAGACAGTGAAAACTGTCTTTTAATTTTACTCTGGCGCACCCGAGAGGAATCGAACCCCTAACCCCCTGATCCGTAGTCAGGTGCTCTATCCAATTGAGCCACGGATGCATATTTATCTATAAAAAAAAGGTAGTAACTCTACCTTAAACTACTTTTATAATGGCGGTGAAGGTGGGATTTGAACCCACGGTACGGGATTAACCGTACTCTCCCTTAGCAGGGGAGTGCATTAGGCCACTCTGCCACTTCACCATCCTTATATGGCGGAAGGTCAGAGACTCGAACTCTGAAGTCTTGCGACGCCGGTTTTCAAGACCGGTTCCTTACCAATTAGGATAACCTTCCGTACACAGAGATAGTATCATTTTTTTTATCAATTGTCAAATACTTTTTTTATTTTTTAAAAAAAAGCTACCCTAAAAGTAGCTTTAATTGACTATTCTTCAGTAACTGCTGTTTCAGTCTCTTCCTCTTTCTTTTCTTCCTCTTTCGGAATTGGATTTCCAAACATCCATTCAATCTGTCTTCTAACTCCTGTTAGCTCCACAACTTGACCATCAAACTCCAATCTATCATCTTCAGGAATAGCTAGGAATCCCTCCTCTATTGGAGCATCCTTCACTAAATTATGTTGAAGCTTTATAGAGTTTTCAAATCCGAATGGTTTAAATTCTGTTTTTACGCTTCTAATCAATTCATCATTTTTAGATATCTCCTCCACTTGTTCTGGAGTGAACCTTCTTTGTGGTGGGTATTCCGCTATAAATAAAGTTTCTGTTTTTAAAAACTTTAACTCTTCTCCCACTTTTTCAAATATATCTATTGTGTATCTTCCTCTATTTTTAACTAAAAATCTGTCGATATCTACAATCTTTTTTCCAACACCTAATGGATCTACCATTGGTGTCAACTCTCCTCTTGATATCAAATCATCCTCAGGACCATTCAATCTAACTTCAAATACTGTCGGCTTTGTAACCTCCTCGAAAGTTAAGACTATTGATAATCTCATCATAGGATGCGGAAATATCGGTTGAATTATATTATCAAAAGAGCCAAATATATCCACAGCTCCTCCTATTTGTTGACTCATTTGAGCTGCGTGTGCAACCACTATATTTTTTACCTTAGCCATTTTTCCCCCTTTTTTGCTTGTTTTGTTCTAATTTACTATAACATACCTGTTTTAATTTGTAAATTTTTATTTCAAGATTGTGAATATAAAAATACTTCCTTTTCCCTCTTTAGAAATAACGTCTATTTTTCCTCCGCATCTTTCCACTAACTCTTTTACAATAGAAAGTCCTAAGCCAGTTCCAGCTTTATTACTTGTTCTAGCTTTATCTACCCTGTAAAACCTTTCAAATATTTTTCCAATATCATCTGGTGCTATCCCTATCCCATTGTCCTTCACACCTATTTTATACATACTTTTCGTTTCTATTATTGATATCTCTATCTCTGGTTTTAAACTTCCCCTATAGATAATAGCATTTTCAACCAGATTTTTTAAAATAGTTAAAACTTTCTCAAAATCAATCCTTAACTCTTTCTCCTTACTCAAAAGAGTTAAACTATATGTTATAGTTACCTCACCTGTTTTTATTCTTTCATTTAATGTTGCGTGTAACTCACCTTTTAAACGTGCTATTGGAACTCTTTCTATATTGACGATATTGGAACTCTCTATCTTACTTATATTTAAAAAATCTATAATTATATTCTCCAACTTATCTATATTGTTTTTTATAGTTTTTAGAAATTGAATTCTCAGTGGTTCTGGTGCATCTTCCAATGCAATGACATAGCCTTTTATATTTGTCAATGGTGTTTTTAATTCATGACTCACATTGCTTATAAAAGTTTTTTGAACCTCTATCATTCCCTTAGTTTGAGTTATATCTTTAATAGATAGCAGATACCTTTGATCCTGTTCTAAGAATTTAACATTTACACTGAAATACCTTTTCAATCTGGGTATATAAACTTCTGATTTTTGATTCAGCTTTTCTCTCATACCTTTTTTTACCACATCTATAATCTCAATATCTTTTATTAAATTTAAGTAATTTAATTTGTCCTGCTCATAGAGGTAATTAAATCTACTATTTTTTATTATCAATTGTAAGTTTTCATCAAAAAGACATATTGAAGAATCCATTGAGGTGATAATTTGATGTAAAATTCTTTTTTCTCTATTCAAATTGATAATATTTTCTAAATTTTGATTCTGCCATTTCTGTACAATATCCCATAGATTAAGAATCCAAGGGTCTTTTTCAAAATACAGATTTTCTCCATTTCCTTTTTCTTTTAAAAAATCTTCAATAACTTCTATCTTTCTATACAAATCCCTTTTCAAATATTTTTTATAAAAAGCGTGTATTATAAAGTTTAAAAACGTAAAAAACAAAAGCTCTACAACCAGAATTATCTTTAACATTTTTAGAGTATCTCCATAGTTTTTAGAAACTCTTACAACTACTTTTTCTCCCTCTTTATTGCTTCTTTCAACTGCATAGTATGCCATAGTCTCATCTGAAATACTACTTTTTCTTATATCGAAGCCTTTTCCTTTGTTTTTTGCCTCAATAACCTCTTTTCGCCCACTATGATTTTCTAAATTTTTCTCTGTTTCGTATCTCCTTGAATCGTATATAACTTTTCCATCCAACCCAATTATATTAAATCTCATATCAGAGTTTTCAAATATTTGTTGGTAATCTTTCTGGTCATACTCCTTTATTAGATTAGATATGATGAAAACATTTTCTCTTAAGCTAGTTTCTACCCCATCTTTATACAGATGAGATAAAAAAGTTATATTTGTTATCACAAAAACTATTTCAATCATAACTATAAAAAATAAAGCAATTATCTCTTTTCTTCTAATCTGTACCCTACTCCTTTCACTGTTTTTATGCAATCTATTAAAAATGGTATTTTTTCTCTCAGTTTGGATATATACACATCTACAGTTCTATCTCCTGAATAGTAGTTACTTCCCCAAACCCTATCTAATATTTTTTCTCTGCTTACTACAATTCCTCTATTTTTTACCAAAAGTAAAAGTAGGTCATACTCTTTTTTAGATAGCTCCACTTCCTCACCACTATTTATAACCAAATGTTTATCTTCGTCAATCTCTAAACTCAAAAATCTATTTCTTATTTTTTTATTTTTTTCTTGTTGGTTGAGAAGTTTTTTTCCTCTCAACAATAACTCTCTTGGATCAAATGGTTTTTTGATATAGTCATCTGCCCCAATTTCTAGCCCTTTTAAAACATCTTCCACCTCTGTTTTAGCTGTTAACATCACTATATATGGAGTTCCATACTCGTCTTCCATCTCTTTTACAATTTTTGTAAAATTTATTCCATCTAAATTGGGTAGCATCAAATCCAAAATAATCAACTCATGTTTATCTTTTTTTAAATATTTCAAACCTTCTAGTCCATCCGAAGCTACGGTCACTTTATATCCCTCTTTTGTGAAATAATAGTTTATTAATGCTTGTATCTCTAAATCATCTTCAACTACTAGTACCTTCATATACCCTCTCCTTTTTTCTACATTATATCACAATTATAAAAAAGGTGTCCTTTTTTCCTTAGGACACCTATATCTGTTATTTTACTGGTACAAATCCCTCCTCAGCTACCACTCTTTGCCCATCTGCTGACAATGCAAACTCAACCAACCCATTGATATCTTTATTGTCTGTATCCACTATATACCAATAAACTTCCCTTGCTATCGGATATTTTTTGTTTGCCACGTTCTCCACACTAGGCTCTATTGAATCTACTCTTAAACTTTTTACAGACTTGTCCATGTATCCCATCCCTATGTATCCAATCGCATTTCTATTGCTCTTTATCTCCTGTTTTATAGCTTCGTTTGAAGGCATATACAAAGTGCTTTTACCATATTCTGCCTCTTTTTTCGTATTTTCCTCTCTTATTATATGCTCTTTAAAAAACTCATGTGTTCCAGAAGATGAGTCTCTCGATAGAATAACTATTGTGGCGTCATCACCACCTAGCTCTTTCCAGTTAGTGATCTCCCCTCTAAATATCTTAGCTAAATCCTGATGTGTTAAATTATTGACGCCATTTGAGTCATTCACTATCACTGTTATCCCATCATAACCTAAAACAACCTCTTTTAATTTTATCCCTTTATCCTTAGCAGATTCCAGCTCTTTATCTTTAATATTTCTAGAAGCCATCCCAATATCCGCTGTTCCATTTATTAAAGATGAAATTCCCACTCCAGACCCTCCACCTGTAACAGCTACCCTAGCCTCTTTATTTTTCCCCATATACTCCTCAGCAATGTACTGAGAAACATTCACTATTGTATCTGATCCCTTTACTTGTATAACCTTTGACGCCATCAACGTCGTTGAATACATCCCCATCATAGCCATTAATCCCATTAGAAAAAACTTTTTCATTTTCATCTTTAAACTCCTCCTAAATTTTGTATTCTTAAAATCAGTATAGAGCATCAGTGTTAATTCAATTTTAATTTAGTGTAAAAAAGATGTAAAAAAAATTTTACAGTTTTTTTACCCACAGTTAATCCAATTTTAACAGAAAAGATATATCATATCTACATATAATTCAAGGTTAAAATTAGTTTAAATTTTTTTAATTCTTTAACATAGATTTAGGAGGTTATCATGCAGAATTTAAGAAAAGTTAAAGATTCTTTTATGACTGGAATTCACTCCATCATTGGAATTTTTAACATTCTGATTGTTATACTCATATTTGTTTTCATCTTAGTTAATAGTTTATCCTTCTTTAAGGAGTATCCTATTTCTAAATTTTTCTTTGGAACAGAATGGATATCTCTTTCAGGTAAATACGGACTTTTACCACTACTAGTGGGGTCGTTTTGGGTAACATTGGTTGCGCTTTGTATCTCTGTTCCCATTGGAATTATAACCACTATATATCTATCTGAATTTGCCAATAAAAAGACTAAAAAAATTGTCAAAATTATTATAGAAACAATGTCAGCTTTACCATCAGTTGTACTGGGATATCTGGGTCTATATATCCTATCTGGCTTTATAAAGGATATCTTTGATTTACCCAGTGGACTAAACGCTTTAAGTGGAGGAATTATGCTCTCTTTTATGGCTATTCCCACTGTAGTCAGTCTCTCTGATGATGCCTTAAACGCTCTTGACAAATCTTATCGTGAAGCCTCTTTGGCTCTTGGAGCAAACAAACTTGAAACAGTTTTTAAAGTTCTTTTACCCGCTGCCTTTCCAGGTATATTTGCAGGCATTATGCTCGGATTTGGAAGAATTATTGGTGAAACTATGGCTGTTCTTATGATTACTGGAAATGCTCCGATTATGGCAATTTCACCACTATCTCCTGTCAGAACTTTAACCGCTACCATTGCATCTGAGATGGGAGAAGTTGTCCAAGGAAGTGAACACTATCACGCTTTATTTGCTATTGGTCTAGTGTTATTTACAATAAGTTTTTTAACGAATAGTGTCGCGGATAGATATATTAGAAAATCAAGGAAATTGATGGGAAAGTAGGAGGAATATTATATGAAAGTTTTTAAAGGAAAAAGTGGGGCAACTATTGAAATGTTCATTAAAATAATTGCTTCATTGACAGTCGTGCCCATCTTTTTAATATTGGGATATATTATATATAAAGGGATTCCTGCAATATCTTGGGAATTCTTAACAGAAGTTCCTAAGAGGGGAATGAGAGCTGGAGGAATTTTTCCCGCTATTGTCGGCACTATTTTTCTTACTTTGGGAACTATGCTTGTCTCTGTTCCATTTGGAGTCTTCACTGGAATATATCTTGTTGAATACTCAAAAGATAATATCTTAACAAGGCTAGTGAATCTAACAATCATAAACTTAGCTGGAATCCCTAGTATAATATATGGTCTTTTTGGAATGGCCCTATTTGTTATATATTTTAAATTTGGTGTTTCTATCCTATCCGGGTCTTTAACTTTAGGTATTATGTGTCTTCCAGTTATTATAACGGCTACAAGAGAAGCACTTTTAGCGATTCCAAACAGTTTAAGAGAAGCCTCTCTAGCTCTTGGTGCTACAAAGTGGGAAACAATCTCCAAAGTTGTTGTTCCCGCTGCGTTACCCGGAATTTCAACTGGCGTTATCTTAAGTATTTCAAGAGCTGCCGGTGAAACTGCACCTATTCTATTCACAGCTGCTGCTTTTTATTTGCCATTTCTACCTCGGTCGATCTTTGATCAGGTTATGGCTCTACCATATCATCTCTATGTTATATCTACACAAGTTCCAAATATGCCACAAAATAATATGCATGGAACACTATTTATCCTAGTTTTTATAACTGTCGGATTTAACCTTATTGGTGCATACATTAGAAGTAAATTTGAAAAATAATAATCTCATTTTAATTTTGGAGGAATATATACTATGAAACAAGATGTCAGAATATCTGTTAAAAACTTTAACTTTTATTATGGAAATTTTAAAGCTCTAAAAAATATAGATATGGATATAATAAAAAATAAAGTAACCGCACTTATTGGTCCATCTGGATGTGGTAAGTCAACATTTTTAAGGTCTTTAAATAGAATGAACGACCTCATATCAAATGTTAAGTATGAAGGTGAAATACTACTCGATAATCAAAATATCTTTGATAAACAATTTGATATTGTTGAACTTAGAAAAAAAGTGGGGATGGTTTTTCAAAAACCAAATCCTTTTCCAAAATCAATCTATGAAAATTTAGTTTATGCTCCAAAGCTACACGGAGAAAACAATAAGAAAAAACTGGATGAAATTGTTGAATCCTCCCTCAAAGCAGTTGCTCTTTGGGATGAAGTAAAAGATAAACTTCATCAATCTGCACTTGGATTATCAGGGGGACAGCAACAAAGACTTTGTATTGCTAGAGCCATATCCATCAATCCTGAAATATTATTAATGGACGAACCTACTTCAGCTCTTGATCCAATATCGACTTCTAAAATCGAAGAGTTGATTGTCGAATTGGCCAAAAATTATAGCATAGTTATTGTTACACACAATATGCAACAAGCATCAAGAATATCTGATTATACTGGTTTTTTTTACCAAGGTATTTTGGAAGAGTTTGGCGAAACCTCGAAAATTTTCACCACACCCACTGTAAAAAAAACTGAGGACTATATAACAGGAAAATTTGGATAAAAGGAGATTTTATGAGAACTTTAAACGAATCTTTAAAAGCTTTAGATGAACACTATTTAGAAACATTAAAATATATTGGTAGAAACTTTGATGTAAACTTAGAGATGCTTCAAAACAATAGTTTTAACCCCACACTCTATGGGGAAGCTAAAATGATAGAAGATTTTATTAACTCGCTCGAAGTGAAGCTAAAAGAGGACTCCATTGTCACAATGGCAAGATTTCAACCAGCCGCTAAAAACCTTAGAAAACTGGTTATGATTATAAACAGTGTCCGAGTTCTTGAAAGGATGGGAGACCTTCTAAAAGCAAATTTATCCCTGATTAAAAATATTGAAAAAAAATCTTCAAATTTAGCGTATGCTCTAAGTGAAAAAATTTTTCCCATAGCTAAAAAGATTAGGGGGCTTTTTCAGATGTATGTTGAGGCTTTTTTAAATGAGGATGTACATTTACTCTATAACATACTCTATCTAGATGAGGAAATTGATGGGTTAATCAATGCTAATACAGAGTATTTTCTCACTAAAATGAAAGAAAATACAGACAATGTTGTCGGCGGATCTGAACTTATGCTGTTAGATAAAAAATTTGAACGTCTATCAGATCATATAATACATTTAGTCAGTGATTTAATCTATATTCTAAATGGTGAAAACACTCGAAAAGTTGAACTACAAAAAAATAAAGGGAACCTATAATGGCTCCCTTTTAATTATCTCTAATTCCAATGTAGTCTGCTAACTCTAAAAAAACTTGAACTTTTTCATCTGGAAAGATATTCAAACTTTTCTTAGCATCTGAGATAACTTCCTTTAAAATCTCTTTGCTTTTCGCAACTCCAAATATACTTGGGTAAGTTGTCTTTTCTAACTCCAAATCACTCCCGACTGGTTTCCCAATCTTTTCAAAATCTCCCTCTATATCCAATATATCATCCTTAATTTGAAAAGCTAATCCTATGCCTTCAGCATATTTTTCTAAAGCTTTATACTCTTCATCTGTGGCATCTGAAATTATTGCCCCTATCTCTATTGGTAATTTTATCAATTTTCCAGTTTTATTTTCATGGATATATTTTAAAGTTTCCAAAGAAACTCTCTTTTTTTCACTTTCTAAATCTATAATCTGCCCACCTATCATGCCATTTATTCCTGCATACCTCGATATCATCCCTATTATTTTTACGATTTTATCCGAAGATATATCTCTTGTTTCGTCCGCCACAACAGAAAATGAATGTGTTAGTAACGCATCCCCTATCAATATAGCCTCAGCCTCTCCAAACTTCTTATGAGTTGTCAGTTTCCCTCTCCTATAATCGTCGTTGTCAAGAGCTGGTAAATCATCATGGACTAAGGAGTATGAATGAATCATTTCAATTGCAACAGCTATTGGTAACCCCAACTCTATCTTTTTACCAAATAGCTCTAGAACCATCAACAATAGGATAGGTCTTAATCTCTTCCCTCCATTTAAAACAGAATACCTCATTCCATCTGCAATTATATCCGGATATTTCAATTTATTCAATTGATATTCTATACTTAAATCCACTAATTCTCGTTTAGTTTTCAAGTAATTTTTAAGCATTATCCTCAACCTCTAGTTGAACACTGTCATCTTCCGCAGTTACTTTTATTATTTTTCCTTCTGCCTTATTCAAAATATCTGAGGATTTTTTTAACAACTTCATAGCTTTTTCATACTCTTTTATTGACTCATCCAAAGATAATTCACCCTTATCCAATCTCTCAATTATCATATCGATTTCATTAATATTATACTCAAAACTATCCTTTTTCATGGAGCCTCCTCTTTTATCTCGTATAGAATGTCACAACTTTTTTCCCATATTTTCTTTCATCTGTCTTTTTGAACTCTCCAACCTCTTCGGACATATCTTCATACATATGATGCTCACAAATTATCAGTCCATTGTCCGCCAACAATCCAGCTTTTGATACTGCTCTCATAACCCTTTCACAGACCTCATCTTTATAGGGTGGGTCCATAAAAATTATATCAAATTTTTCACCCTTTCTTCCCAATATCTCAATCGCTCTCAAGACTTCATTTTTATAGGCTCTTGATCTATTTTCATATCCCAAATTATTTATATTTTTTATTATGTATTTTAATGCCTCTTGATCTTTTTCTATCATTACAGCTCTTTTTGCTCCCCTACTTAAAGCTTCTAGAGCTATATTTCCCGTGCCACTAAAAAGGTCTAAGAATCTAGAATCTGTTATATATGGAGTAATTATTGAAAACAGCGATTCTTTTATACTATCCTGAGTAGGTCTTGTATCCGTACCTTTTCGACACTCCAATCTCTTTCCTTTTGCTTCTCCAGCTATTATCCTCATTTTTCACCTCTTTTTTATCAATAAATAAACATTGCATCTCCAAAACTAAAGAAATGATATTTCTCTTTTACAGCTTCTTTATATACTTCTAGCATAAATTCTCTGGTTGAAAAAGCTGACACCAACATAAGAAGTGTTGATTTTGGCAGATGGAAATTAGTTATTAACGCATCTACAACATTGAACTTATATCCCGGATATATAAATATATCTGTGCTACCTAATTTAGATACTAAATTTCCATCTATATCCACAGATGATTCCAATGCTCTGACTGTTGTTGTCCCAACAGCTATCACTCTTCTATTTTCCTCTTTTGCTTTTTTTATTCTTTCAACAGTATATGCTGGAATCTCAAAAATCTCCTCGTGCATCTTATGATCTAAAACGTCTTCAGTCTGAACTGGTCTAAATGTTCCCAAGCCAACCTCTAAAAATACATCTAATATCTCTACACCTTTATTTTTTATTTTTTCCAGAAGTTCTTTTGTAAAATGTAATCCAGCAGTTGGAGCCGCAACAGACTCCCCCTTTATTGCATAGACTGTCTGATATCTCTCTTTTGTTTCTAACGCCTCTACAATATATGGAGGCAATGGCATCTTTCCAAGTTTATCTAATACTTCCTCAAATGCACCCTCATATTCAAATTTTAAGACCCTATTTCCATCCTCTTTTATTTCTAACAGTTCAGCTACTAGTTCCCTATTTTCTCCCACTTCAAGCTTTTGTCCCACTTTTAATTTTTTGGCAGGTTTCAATAGGCACTCCCATGTATCTAAACTTACTCTTTTTATTAAAAGAATTTCTAAAACTCCACCAGTTTCTTTTTTTCCAAAAAGTCTAGCCGGTATAACTTTAGTTGAATTTCTTACCAGAACATCTCCCGGTTCTAGATAATCTATTATATTAAAAAAACTTTTATGTTGTAGTACCTGATCTTTTCTATCTACTATCATCAATTTAGAGTGATCTCTAGGTTCTTTGGGCTTTTGTCCTATGAGTTCATCTGGTAAATAATAATCATAATCAACTAACTTTGTCGACATCCTCTTCTTCATCTCCACTTTTTCTTCCTATCACTACTCTTTCAATTCCACTATAATCATTCACAATTGCAACTATTTCAAATCCAGCTTTTTTCATAAGTTGACTCACTTCATGTGCCTGATTATATCCTACCTCAAAAGCTAAATATCCTCTATCTTTAAGATATTTTGAAGACTCTTCAGATATTTTTTTATAAAAATAATATCCATCTCCATTGTCTGTTAAAGCTCCCTGAGGTTCATGTTGCCTCACTTCTGGCATCAGTTCTTCATACTCCTCTTTTGGTATATAGGGTGGATTTGATATAATCATATCATAGTCATTGTCCTTTATGTTCGAAAAAATATCTGATTTAATAAATTTCAAATTATTTTCTACTCCATTGATTCTCCTATTTTCTACGGCAACCTCCAGTGCATCTGCACTTATATCTGCCCCTAAAACCGTAGCACCTGTAACTTCTTTGGCAATACTCACTGATATTGCACCACTTCCCGTCCCTATATCCAACACTTTTGGATTTTCCATCTCCCTTAGGATGAATTTACACTGTTCTACCAAAATCTCCGTATCCGCCCTCGGTATCAAAACTCTTTCATCAACTTTGAAAGGTAATCCATAAAATTCCCATTCTCCCAAAAGATATTGTAGAGGTTTTTTCTCCTTTGCTCTTTTGTAGAGCATCTCTTTTATGATTTCTTTTTCTCTTAAGGAAATCTCTTTCCTTAGATTCATAAATAGCATTGTCCTCTTTACTTTCAAAACATGAGCAAATATATACTCCGCATCCAACTTACTGTCTTTTACAGCATTTCTATTCAGATATTCTATACTTTTTTGTAAAAGCTCCCTATTTTCAGAACTACAATCTCTCTCTTCAACTATATTTATCTCCTCTTTTGGAAGCTCATCAAAGTTCAATCTATTTCTAGCCATAGTTTTAAGATAATTTTTTATTTTGTCCTTTTGCTCTAAATTAAGTTCCATATCAAAATAAGCATAAAGAGTTATTCTCTCCAGATTCAATACATGAGATATGATTTTTTCACTCTCCAATCTGGGTTTTGAAAAGGAGTATTTTTTCAAATACTCCTCAGAAAATTTTAATATATCTAATAGTTTCATAATTACTCCACTGAACTTGAAAGCATTTCTGCCTGAGCAAATGTAGTTAGAGCATCTATCATATCATCTATATCTCCATCCAAAAAAGCTTCCAATTGGTGAGCTGTATATTTGATTCTATGATCTGTTATTCTTCCTTGTGGATAGTTATAAGTTCTTATTTTCTCGGATCTATCTCCTGATCCAACTTGAAGTCTTCTTTCACTTTCAACAGCTGATCTTTGCTTCTCTAGCTCCATTTCATAAAGTTTTGAAGCTAAGTGTTTCATAGCTTTTTCTCTATTTTTTAACTGCGATCTCTCATCTTGACACTGAACGATTACTCCCGTAGGTAGGTGTGTTATTCTAACTGCAGAATCCGTCATATTGACGTGCTGACCTCCAGCTCCTGAAGCTCTAAATGTATCAATTTTTAAATCTGATGTATTAATTTTCACATCTTGAACCTCATCAACCTCTGGTAAAACTGCTACTGTCGCTGTAGATGTGTGGATTCTTCCAGACGATTCAGTTTCAGGTACTCTTTGTACTCTATGAACTCCCGATTCAAATTTAAGTCTTGAATAAGCTCCTTGACCATTTATTGAGAATACCGCTTCTTTTATTCCTCCAACACCAATCTCCTGTTTTTCAATTATTTCAACTTTCCATTTATGTCTCTCAGCATATCTCATATACATTCTAAATAGATTTCCCGCAAATAAAGCAGCCTCGTCTCCTCCTGCTCCACCTCTTATTTCTATTATAACATTCCTGTCATCATTTGGGTCTTTTGGAAGTAGCAACACCTTCATCTCTTGCTCAATAGTAGGTATTGTTTCTTCAATCTCTTTCAATTCCTCTTGCATCATCTCTCTCATATCGGGATCTTTTTCCCCTCTGATATTTTCCTTTATAAATTCTAAATCTTCTTGATATCTTTTATATTCTTTGTACTTTTCAACAATAGGTGTTATATCATTTAATGCCTTGTTACACTCCATCATCTTTTTAGGACTACTTAAAACTTCTGGAGAACCTAAAGCTTCTGTCAATTCGTTGAATCTCACTACAACTTCCTCTAATTTAGCAAACACTATCTTCACTCCTTTTTATATCTATACTTTAACTTATAAATTATACCACACTTACTTTAAAAATAAAATAAAAAATCTTCTTCCATACTATTAAGGAAGAAGATTCCACACTATTGCTTTTCTCCTGATTGAGATATTCTTTTTAACGATAACTCTCTAGCTTTTAAATACTGATCCGTTGTTATATATTTTTGAACTTCTATTTGATACTTCAATCTATCCTTTATAATTTCAGCATCTAAAAGTCCAACTTTTTCTACTAATTCATTTAATTTTTCGAGGTTTTTTTCCGTGCCATCTAGAATATATTTATTAATTTCAATCTCCAGCGCCTTTTTATCCAACGTTTTTAATTTATACTGAATACTGGCTTGCTCGATTATAACTTTAACTTTATCAATATTATCTTGACTTACCCCTACAGTTTTGAAATCATCATCTTTAACTATCCCTATTCCTGATGTTGCATAGGCTGATACGCTAAACACAAGTATCAGTAGTCCCATCACTATTTTTTTCATAAAATCCTCCACTAAATTTGTAGATCTGTTACAAAAAGATTTTCAGTATTAAAATCTCTTTTATTTATCTTTATCTCATCTGCTTGAAATAAATCATCTATTGTAAAACCAATCTCTTTTTTGTCTAAAGCTTTCCTATGTAGCTCTCCACTCTCTAAAGCTACCAATTTTTCTGTTGGATAAATATTTCTTTTAAGTAAATCGTAGGAACTCCCTGTAAAGACTCCAACCACAAAAATAGACAAAGAAAAAACTGAGATTTTTTTATTTCTTTTTTTCTCCTCTTCTAGTAACGATTTATAAATATTAGCCCTTACTCTCTCTTTTGGAGATACCATTTATATCACACCTCCCATGTCTTTAATAGCTTTGTAGTATATTGTTTTTACTGTTGATATATTCATCTCTTTCATATCTGCAATCTCCCTCAGTTTATAGCCATATATATCTTTTAAAACAACTATCTCTCTCTCTTGAAAAGGTAGTTCTCTTAACTTCTCCTCTAAAAGGATTGGAATATTAAAATCTTCATTACTTTCAACACTTAAAATTTCATCATTCAACTCTAGATTTAATTTTTTCTTTCTAAAAAAATCGTAGGTTTTATTTATCGCAATTCTATAAATCCAAGTATAGATATTGCTCTCCTCTCTAAAGCCTTTAAGGTTTTTGTAAACACTAATGAAAACTTCTTGAGCTATGTCTTCGGCATCTTCGGCATTTTTTACTGTCGATAGTATTTTATAGTACACTCTATCAAAATACTCATTATATATCTGATCAAAATCCATTTAAATACCTCATTATTTTAGCTTTGTAATTTTAGACTACAAAATTCTAAAAAAAGTTTTAATTAAAGTCACTCTCTATCAAATTTTTTAACTCCTTTAGAATATCCGCTTCATCAACTTTTTTAACTATCTCACCTTTTTTGAATAAGACTCCAACTCCTTTTCCACCCGCTACTCCATAGTCAGCTTCCCTTGCTTCCCCAGGTCCATTAACAACGCACCCCATAACGGCTATTTTTATTTTTTTATCCATCTTTTCAAACTCTTCTTCCACTTGATGAGCAAGTCCTATCAAGTCTATCTCTGTTCTGCCACAAGTTGGACATGATATAATCTCTACCCCCGTTTCTTTTAACCCTAAAACTTTCAGTATCTCTTTTGCAACTTTGATCTCTTCCACAGGATCCTCTGTCAAAGAAACTCTGATAGTGTCTCCTATACCATCAACTAACAACGAACCTATCCCTATCGCTGATTTTACAGTTCCTTGAAAAGCTGTTCCAGCTTCTGTAACCCCTAGATGTAAAGGGTAATTGCACAGTTTAGCTAATTTTCTGTAAGCCTCTACCATCATTTTTACATTGCTCGATTTTAAAGAGATTACTATATCTGTGAAATTAAACTTTTCTAAAAGTCTCATATGATACAAGGCACTCTCTACCATAGCATCTGATGTCGGTTTTCCATACTTTTCCAATATACTCTTTTCTAGGGAGCCTGAATTTACTCCTATTCTAATTGGAATCCCCTTTTCAATAGCTTTCTTTACCACAATCTCAACTTTTTCATCACTACCAATATTTCCGGGGTTTATTCTCAGTTTATCAATACCATTTTCAATAGCCAGTACTGCCAATCTATAATCAAAATGTATATCTGCCACCAATGGTATATCTATCTTTTCTTTTATTTCCTTTATTTTTTTTGCAGCCTCTTCAGTATTAACCGTAACTCTAACCAGTTGACATCCTTCATCTTGGAGTTTTTTTATTTGCTTGACTGTTTTTTCTACATCCGTAGTCGGTGTATTTGTCATTGATTGAATAATAATATCATTTCCGCCACCAATAACTATATTTCCAACTTTTATAACTTTAGATTCTCTCATTTTTCACCTCTCACATCTCATAAAATTTAAAAAAGCCCTAGTATAATCCTAGGGCTATCTGACTAAATAATTCATTGGATTATTAGCTCTTCCATTTTTTCTAATTTCAAAATGTAAATGTGGTCCCGTTACTCTTCCCGACATCCCAGTCTTTCCTATGACTTGACCAGCTTTAACTCTATCTCCTGTTTTCACATACATCTTATCAAGATGTGCCGATCTAGTCTCAAATCCATCACCATGATTTATTTTTATTATTTTTCCATAACCTGTCATGTATCCTGCAAAGACTACCGTTCCGTCCTTTGATGCCATTAAAGGAACATACCTTGCTCTCATATCTACTCCTGCATGTTGAATATATCTTTTTAAAACAGGATGAAATCGTTTTCCAAAAGGACTTGTCACTCCAGCCCACTTCACTGGCATTGTAAATTTTTTTTGTGCGGTCACTCTATTCACATTTCCACTACGGGTAAGCCTTTTTAAACTCTCCTCACTAGGGTTATATATAAACAGTTCCTCTCCAACTCTTATATTGTCATTTTTTAAATTATTATATTTTCTTAAATCGTCCACATCTACTTTATAGGTAAGTGCAATTTTAAAAAGAGAATCTCCTCTTTTTACTTTATAGAAAACACCATTGGACTTCACTATTTTTATTTGCTGTCCCTCTTTTAAATTATTTGAAATTCCCGGATTATTAGCTTTTAGAACTTCTAAGGATATTCCATTTTTATCTGCTATTCCACCTAAAGTATCTCCACTAGCCACTATGTAACTTTCTAGTCTCGGGATTTCATATGCTTGTTTTAGGTCTAAATCTTCAAGAGGAACACCTTCTATCGATTCATCTTCACCTATTTTATACTCTTTTTCTATCGTATAAAAATTGCCATCAACAAGTTCAAATCCACCACCATCTTCAACAGTAGTTGTCTCCGAATAATATTCTGTAAACTTTTTTAAATCTACTACTTCTGCCTTATAAGGTTTAAAAACTAATATTAACATTGCTATAAACGCTGCTATTATTATAGCAAATATTTTTAATATCTCTTTCACTATTTCCCCCTTGCAAAGGATTTCTCATACATTTCGATAAGTTTATCATTGCTTTCAGTTGATGAAATAGTATCGATTAATTTTTTCGTCGCTGTAGCTTTGTCCAAAGAGGATAGATATCTTCTTATATTCCAAATAGAATCTAATTTTTTCTTCCCAATCAGAAGCTCCTCTTTTCTAGTTCCAGATTTTTGAATATCTATTGATGGATATATTCTAAGTTCAGCTAAGTTTCTATCTAAATGTATGTCTAGGTTCCCTGTTCCCTTGAACTCCTCATATATTACGTCATCCATTTTACTTCCTGTATCAACTAAAGCTGTGGCTAAAATAGTTAAACTTCCGCCATTTCTTATGTTTCTTGCCGATCCAAAGAATTTTTTTGGATAGTACAAAGCTGTTGGGTCTATTCCACCAGAGATTAGTTTTCCACTTGATGGTATCACTATATTGTAAGCTCTAGCAAGTCTTGTTAAGGAATCCATCAATATTACTATATTTTCCCCATTTTCTATCTTTCTCTTTGCTCTTTCTAAAAGAGACTCTGTAACTTTTATATGGTTTCTTGGATCATCATCAAATGTAGAAGCATAGACTTGTGCTCCTTTCACAGTTTCTTTTATATCTGTAACCTCTTCTGGTCTCTCATCAATTAAAAGAATCCAAACCTCTATATCCCTATTGTTTTCAATTATAGAGTTTGCAATATTACTGATTAACACTGTTTTACCAGCCTTTGGAGGAGCCACTATAAGACCTCTTTGTCCCAGTCCTATCGGTGCAATCAAGTCTATTATTCTACCAGAGATATTTTTTGCATCTGTTTCTAATTTTAATTGCTCTGTTGGATAAGCAGGTACTAACTCATCAAACGGTATTCTTGACTCGGCATCTTGAATACTTCCATTGTTTATTAAAAGGACTTTTCTAAGCCCATAATTATTCTCACCTTGAACAGCTTCTCTCACTTCACCCAATACAAAATCTTCTGTTCTCAGTTTAAACTTTCTTATTTGTGAAGCTGATACATAGACATCTTTTTCAACATTTGTATTTCTTAAAAAACCATATCCATCAGCCATTACTTCAAGATTTCCCCAAGCTAAGTGCATACCTTCTTTAGCTTCAATCGCTTCATTTATCAACTCTACAATCTCTGCTTTTTTAGTTCTACTCGAATAATCAATATCCATCTGCCTGGCAATCTCTTGTAACTCTTTTAGCAAAAAATTTTCTAATTTCTCCATTGTACCTCCAAGGTTACTAGTCCACTATCTCTCCGTATAGCGACCACGTTTTACACTCATTTATTTTTACGTTGACAAATGTTCCCTCTAACGCTTTATCTCCCGCAAATAAAACAACTTTATTAGTTGATGTTCTTCCTGTTAAAACCTCATCTTTTTTTCTACTTGGTCCTTCAACTAAAACTCTTTCAATTTTTCCTTTATAGCTATCACTGGCTTCTTTTGATTTTCTATTTTGTAAATCAATCAATCTTTGAAGTCTCTCTTTTTTCACCTCTTGATCTAGTTGCCCATCCATTTTTGCTGCAGCCGTTCCCTTTCTAGGTGAATACATAAACATAAATGATGTTTCAAATCCAATTTTTTCTACGACATCCAATGTATCTAAAAAATCCTCCTCTGTTTCATGTGGGAATCCAACTATAATATCCGCTGTCAATGCGACACCTGGTATTCTCGATTTTATTTTCTCTGCTAACTCTATATACTGCTCTTTAGTATATTTCCTATTCATTAATTTAAGTATTCTTGAAGATCCCGATTGTAAAGGAAGGTGTAGACATCTTGCTATTTTTTCATTTCTAGCTATAACATCAATTACATCATCTCCAAAATCTTTTGGATGAGGTGAAACAAATCTCACTAAAAACTCACCCTCTATTTTACATATCTCATCTAGCAATATGGCGAAGTTTTCTCCACTCGACAAATCATTTCCATATGAGTTTACATTTTGTCCCAGTAACATAATCTCCTTATAGCCTTTTTCCACAAAACCTTTAACTTCATCCAAAATTTGTGACATTGGAACAGATCTTTCTCTTCCTCT
Organism: Cetobacterium sp.; assembly: GCF_977044495.1. Classification (NCBI taxonomy): domain Bacteria; kingdom Fusobacteriati; phylum Fusobacteriota; class Fusobacteriia; order Fusobacteriales; family Fusobacteriaceae; genus Cetobacterium; species Cetobacterium sp. The sequence continues at coordinate 25,965 of NZ_CDRRQU010000013.1, forward strand.
CACATATGGAACTATGCAGAAAGTACAGAAGTTATTACATCCATATGTTATTGGAATTGACGCTGTTTTCTTGGAGTCAAACTCCGCATCCAATCTCGGTGGTAGCTCATCTTCATCCCCTGTATAGATAACGTGTTTAAAGTCTCCAGATTCTATTTTTTCAATCGCCGTTGGTATTTTCCCTATATTTTGATTTCCCATCACAATATCTATTACTGGAAATTTTTTAGCCAACTCCTCACCTTGTTCCTGAGCAAAGCAACCTGTTATACCTATGATTGTTCCTCTTTTCTCCTTGACAGCCATCAACTCTCCAAGTTTTCCATAGATTTGAGTAGCCGCTCCCTCTCTCACTGTACAAGTATTCAAGAAAACCGCATCTGCCTCCGATACATCTTCAATTACGTTGTATCCCATATTTTGTAATATACTTTTTATTTTTGCACTTTCGTTGACATTCATTTGACAACCATATGTTATTATTACTGCATTTTTCAATTTTTTTCCTCCAAATTTTTAACAAATTACTACTTAAACATGCTAAAAATTATACCATAGTAGTACAACTTTTATCAATAATTCTTTAGATAAACATCACTTAAATATATCTTTAGCCTCTAAATACCATAGCAATAAATCTATATTTTCCATAGGTATATCTACTTCTTTGCAATATACCTTCAGCTTCTCCTCTATCTCCTTATACAATTTCGGACTCACTGTTTTAGGAACTTCCTGTATCACATCTAAAGCAGCCAAATTTTTTAGGATATGTCTATCCAAAATTGCTAACTCTTGTCCAAAACCGATATTTCTTAAGAAATGACTAGCTTCTTTATACGACATTCCTCTTATATTTTTTACAATCCACTCTCTCATCTCAAATGGAGAATTAAACGTTGAAAAAAAGTCTTTTGTTATAAACCTTCCTGTCTCATCCGTCATTTGCTCTCTAAGTATATAAAGGTTTTTAGCTTTGGTTCTATTGAAACGAACAATATTTAAAAATGGAAGCATCTCCTCCTCACTTCCTATGAACAAAAGATTACTATCTCTTAATTCACTTATTGCTTTCCAAGCGTTTCTCGCCTTAGACTGCGGAGTTAAAATACAAAAAGCTAACTCGCAAAAGATATCTTTGTTATCGCCATCTCTCCAAGTTCCTCTATACTCCTCCAATCTCTCCTCTATTCTATTTTTTATATTCTCATATATTTTTTGTACTTCATAAAAATAGGTGTTTTTCACAATATATACCTCCTAAAATTATTCGTACCTTAATTTTACCACATTTTTCTGACTCTTAACATCTGTTTTTAAAAAAATAGGATAAAGCAAATATAGCTTTATCCTATTTTTTATAAGTTCACAAAGTACCCATACTCTTTAAATAGTCCCGATACTTCATCTAAATTTTCTTTTTTCACCATTATATGCAAATCTTCGCCTTTTAAAATCAATGATTTGAATCTCTTATCTTTTGTTATTGCTGACAATAACTCCTTATCATTTTTTAATTTTAAAACTTTATAATCGGGAACGTGTGTTATCAACTCTGTCTTTTCAATAATCTCTCCAAAAAATCTATTCCAATTCGTCGGAAGATCATTTGTTATTTTTTCTTTAAACTCCTGTATTTTCCCATGAATTTCACTTAAGTTCTCCAACCCTTTTGTCAATGTTTCCTCCGATATTTTAAATTTATTCGGAGCTATTTTATTCCCTAGTTTCTCCAAAGTCATGATTCTAAGAGGGCTTTCTCCTAAAATTGTAACAATTAATCTGTCCTCATCCAAAACCACTTTGCCTTCATCTTCTAAAACTTTAAAGTCATATGTTGAAACTCTGTTAAAGACATATCTACCCAGCTCTGTAAATTTTGCATATTTTATTCCATCATATTTACTTAAATATCCATTTTTTAAATATAACGAATTTGCTGATGATGGTTTTTCATAACAAATTTCTAGGACTCCCAATGATGCCAAAATAAAAAACACCGATTTTATAAATGGTTCAACGACATACGCCAAATATTTATCATACCCTACTATTTTTGTTCTTTCATAATTTGCCTCATTGATGTATAGAGTTGCAAAAGCTGATTCCAAATCGATAATCTCTATAAATTCATCTCTATATAGTATACTTTTTATTACATTGTCAATAGAGACAAATCCATCATCTGGAAACTCAGATAAAATCTTACTTATAGTTGCTAGACCTCTTTTTACCTCATCATTTGATTTACCTACATTTTTTATCCCTTTCAAATAATTTAAGTACAAGCTTATGTATGTATTGTCCTCACTTTTTATAATACTTCCATTCAAGAAGCCTTTTACTATAGCTTTTAAATTACTTGACCTTATAAATTCATCATTTAAGTATTCATTTTTAAAAAGAAATAAAAATAATCCCATTGTTTCTGTTTTTAAAAATTCCAAATCTTTTATTCCCTCATAATATTCATGGATATTACAATATTTTTTCATATTATTTTTTGACTCTTTCAATAGCTTTCCGCTACTTGAAAGTTGCATCTTTCCATCCTTAAAGAAAGAATAGTATTTCCTTAAATTCTCTTGGATTTTTTCCTCATTATTTTCTCTGAATTCACAAGTGAAATTTGAAGTTTTATAGATATAGTACTCTCTTGGCTTATCCATAAATTGCCTCATAACTCTTACAATATCATTATTTAAAGTTAAATACTCCCCTCGTTTTGTATCTCCATTTTTAGTAAAAAATAAAAACTCATCTTTTAACTCAGATTTTATGTTATATCCCTCTTCATCTTTTAAATAAATATCTCTATCTTTTATTTTAAACTTACCTTTCCAAGCTATACTTTCAAATACTTCCTGAACCTCTTTTGGCAATGAAGAAAAAATACCCTTAAACACCTCTTCTTTTGAATACATCTGTTCCATCAATTCTAAAAAAGTCTGCTTATTTGTAGATTCTGATATCAAAGAAATTTCAAACAATCCTAAATTACTTCCAATATACCCTTCAGCTATCCAATCTAAAAAATATCTTTTAAAAATTTTAAAAAGAGTTCCTTTTGAATAACTTTCATTTAAAGCTTTTCTAAATCTATCTCTACTTATTCCCATACCATCTCCTATTCTCCAAGAATAAATTCTATATCCTTTTCAGTTAAAGTTTTTAAAGTCGCTCCCTCATCAGAAATCAAGTTATCTAGTAACTGACTTTTACTCTCTTGTAATTTTAGTATTTTCTCTTCTATTGTATCTTTTAGTATCAATTTATAGGAGAATACTGTTCTATCTTGTCCAAGTCTATAAGCTCTATCCACAGCCTGATTCTCCACAGTTTTATTCCACCAAGGGTCATAGATAAATATCGTATCTGCCGCTGTTAAATTAAGCCCTACTCCTCCGGTTTTTAATGTCATTACAAAAACTTTATATTTTTTATCTTTTTGGAATAAATCTACTAAGCCTTGTCTATCCTTGGTAGCTCCAGTCATTTCTAAATACTTTATTCCTCTTTTTCTTAAATCTGATGTTATACTTTCAATACTTTTTATATAGTTTGTAAATATAAGAACTTTATGTCCATTCTCCACCGCATCTTGAACATTATTTATAAGCACCTCTCTTTTACTTGAAACTACATTGGGGTTTTTCATCTCAGGACAACTTGTTAGCTGTCTCAACTCATTTAACGCCTGAAGTATATAAAACTGTGTCTTTCCTAAGCCTTGAGTTTTTATTTGACTGTTTATCATCCCATAGTAGTATGCCCTTCTTTCCTCGTAGAGCCTTTTTTGCTCTGGATTCATTCCTATAAACAGTGTTTTTTCAATCTTATCTGGAAGATCTTTTAAAACCTCTTTTTTAACTCTTCTCAGTATAAATGGATATATTTTCTTCTTTAGCTCCTCTATGGCTTCTTTATCATTCTCTTTTTGAATTGGATTAGCATAGTGGTAGTTAAACTCATCTAAAGTACCAAACATTGACGGATTTAAAAATCTAAATAGAGAGTATAATTCTCCTAAGTTATTTTCAATAGGAGTACCACTTAAAGCTAGTCTATATTTTGAGTTCAACAACATAACAGCTTTTGTTGTCTGTGCATTTACATTTTTTATATTTTGAGATTCATCTAGAACTATCAAATCAAATTTCATCTCTTTTAAATATTCAATATCATTTCTTACCGTTCCATAAGTTGTTATAATTACCTCAACACTACTAAAAATAGATTTATCTCTAAAATTTCCATAGTATATTCCACATTTTAAATCTGGACTAAACTTTTTTATCTCACTTTCCCAATTATATATCAAACTTTTTGGCATAATTATCAATGTTTTTCTCTTTGGAGTTAAATGCAAACTAGTTATTAAAGTTATTGCTTGCAATGTTTTTCCAAGTCCCATATCATCTGCTAAACACCCACCTAAACTATTGTCCATCAGATATCTCAACCATTTATATCCATACTCTTGATACTCTCTCAAAGTAGCATTTATTGCTGGTGTCGGTGCATTATAATTCTCTATTTGATTGATTCCTCTGTAAAAACTTTTAGTCTTCTTAATTTCATTTGCAAGTACTTTATCCTCTATTAAATCATCTATTATCGGCAGATCAAAAAATGAAATTTTAACATTGGATTTTCCATTATCTTTAAATACTCTTTCCAGCTTTTCCATATATTTTCTATTGATAAGAGCATTTGTTCCATCACTTAAAACAATATATGAATCTTTTTTGAAGCTATTTAAAACATCCACTATTGAAAATTTTTCTCCTTCAATCTCCAAATGGACATCTCCCTCTAAAAAATCTATTCCGTGCTTAAAGTTTCCTACAACTTTTGGCTTTACAGCTTTTACACTATATTTTTTTAAATTATCTGTCCCAACAACCTTATATTTTCCTGCTAATTGAAGAAGCTCCTGCGTTACAAACTCTCTTGCTAATTTTTCTTGTAAAATTATAAAATTTCCATCTATATAAAAACTAGATTTTATCTTTAAATTTTTCTGATGTTTTACAATATTTTTAACAACCTCTTCTACAGTTTCATCTAAATAAGCTGCTTCTACCTTTGTTATTTCAACCCTTTTTAACTCATCTTTTATAATCAAAGCTCTATCTAAGTTGTGTACCTTTAAAAATTCATAATCAATCGTTGATATTGAGGCTCCTATTTTTAAATACAAACTATTATCTTGCGATATTTTTTCTATTATCAATTCCTGAACTGGTTTTAGATTTCCCTCTTCCACAATCTCATAATCTAAACATTCAATCTCTATTCCACTTCCAAAAGATGATGCTAATGTCAAATATTTTTCTAATTCTGATTTTGAAAATTTTGACTCCATCTCTTTTAAAATATGTATTGTATCCTTTGGAATATCTATCCAGTATATTGTATCTCCGCTTAAAACATAGTTATCTGAAACTATTTTAAAATTTTCTTTACCATTTAAAAGAAGCTTTCCCTCACATAAATCAGGTTCATCTTCTACAAAATTAATTTTTAACACTATTTTATTTTCACTCAAAATCCATTTTATTGGATTCATATCCCCTGTAACTACTTTTTTACTATTTTTTAGATAATCTAAAATCTCTACATTTTCATCTATATATAGTTCATTTTTTTCATTATCCCACCCAGAGAAAAAGCTATCTTCTTTTATCTCTTGAATTAAATCAATAATTTTCAAATCATTTTCATCACTAATTTCATATTCCTCTATATTTTCTACTATCTCCCCATCGCTGTCTACTAAAGAAACATATGTTCCTACTTCGTCACAAGTTAAAGTAAAAAATAGTGACTCATCCATTTTTTTTAAATTAGATTCCATACCCTTTTCCCTCATATATAAATTTTTTCTGAAGTATATTATATCAAATTTTCTAAGGGTTAGCAAGAAATTAAAAAAAGGACTCTATTCATTAGAGTCCTTTCACCTTATTTCTATTTAGCTTCTGATTCTTTTATTAAGATGTTCATCTCTTCAACTAATGCATCAGCATCCAATCCGTGTGCTGCAATTCCCTCTCCAAGAGTCTCCCCAGCTGCTACCATACATCCTACACATCCCAATCCGTGCTTTTTAAATACCATTGAAATCACTGGATATTTTTGAACTGCTTCTAAAATATTCATATCTTTAGTTACCATTTTTATTCCTCCTACATTTTCTTTATATTACCTTTTTATTATATAAAACTTTACTTTTTTTGTCAATTATTTTCCAATGACATTTAACAAATCATGAATTCTCACAACTCCAACAACTTTCCTATCTGATAAAACAGGTAATACGGATATCTGATTCTCTCTATTTTCCATAAGATCTAAGGCATCTAAAGCCATTATATTTTCTGTTGCATAGGTGTAATCTCTTGTCATTATATCTTTGGCTTTTAATGTAAAAAATTTATCTTTCATTTTCAAAGCTCTTCGGATATCCCCTTCCGTTATAATTCCCAAAAGTTCATCATTTTCTATAATACAAACTACACCCAATCTTTTTTTAGTCATTGTCATAATCACTGTGTCCATATCACTTGTCAAGTGAACAATTGGTAGGTCTTTGTGCATCACATCCTTCACCCTCATAAGTAATCTTCTTCCTAAACTTCCTCCAGGATGATAAACTGCAAAATTTTCAGGTTTGAAATTTCTTACAGTTATTAGTACAGTTGCCAATGCATCTCCCATGACCAAAGTGCTTGTTGTTGAAGACATAGGAGCTAAATTCAATGGACACCCCTCTTTTTCAACTCCTATATCCAGTATCGCATCCGCTTCTCTCCCAAGTTTTGAATTTGGATTTCCTGTCATAGCTACTAATGTTGCACCAATTTTCTTTATTGATGGAAGAATTGATATGACCTCATCACTGTTTCCACTATTGGATATAGCTATCACTACATCATTTTTATTTATCATTCCAAGATCGCCATGGAGTCCTTCAGCTGAGTTCATGAAAACAGCTAGTGTCCCTGTTGAGGCCAGTGTAGCAGCTATTTTTTTACCTATAATCCCTGATTTTCCAATACCTGTTATTACAACCTTACCTCTAGAATTTAAAATTAGATTCACCACTTCTTCCAGCGAATCCGATATTTTACTCTTAACTTTTTCTAATTCACATATCTCTTTATCAAATAAATCTTGAGCTATTTTTTTTATATCCATTCTATCTTCCTTTTACTAAATCGTCTATCTTTACAGCTACTTTTAATATCTCTTCTAAATCTGATAAATATAACATATTTGGTCCATCTGATTTAGCATTTGCCGGATCTGGATGAACTTCTGCAAAAATTGCATCTATTCCGATTGCTAATCCCGCTCTCATCAATGGAAATACAAACTCTCTATCCCCTGATGTCGCAGTCCCTAGCCCACCTGGTTTTTGTACAGCATGAGTCACATCAAATACAACTGGATATCCAAACTTTCTCATCTCTCCAAATCCTCTCATATCTACAACCATATTGTTATATCCAAAAGTTGATCCTCTTTCACAAAGCATTATATTTAGATTGTTCATCTCTTCCATTTTTATAACTACATTCTTCATATCCCATGGAGCTAAGAACTGTCCCTTTTTAATATTTACAGGCAACCCTGTTTCGGCTGCGGCTATAAGTAAATCTGTCTGTCTACATAAAAAGGCTGGTATTTGAATTATATCCACAACTTTAGCAACCTCTTTACATTGCCAAGCCTCATGCACATCTGTCACAACAGGTATATTAAATCTCTCTTTTACTTTTTTTAATATTTCCAGTCCTTTTTCAATTCCCGGACCTCTATATGAGTGTATAGACGATCTATTGGCCTTGTCAAAAGATGCTTTAAACACATAGTTAATACCTAATCTATCGCAGATATCCTTCACTTTTTCAGCTACTTCCATAACTAACTCTTCCGATTCTATCACACATGGTCCCGCTATCAATGTAAACCTGTTATTTCCACCAATTTCAAATTTATTTGCTATTTTGACTTTTTTTACTTCTTGAACTATCCTCAATTACTTCACCTCTTCTAATTCTTTTATTGCTTCTATGGCAATCTCTCTATCGTCAAAATGTATCTTCGTCGTTCCCAAAATTTGATAAGTTTCATGCCCTTTTCCTGCTATCAGTATTATATCATCTTTTCCAGCTTTTAAAACTGCTTTTTTTATCGCTTCTCTTCTATCGGTTTCTATCATATAGTTTTTAGTTTTGAATCCTTTCACTATATCCTCCACTATTTTGTTTGGGTCTTCTGTTCTTGGATTATCGGAGGTTACAATTACCAAATCGCTATACCTTTCACTAATCTCTGCCATCACAGGCCTTTTTAAAGTATCTCTATCTCCACCGCAACCAAAAATAGTTATTATCCTACCTCCATTTTTTAATTCAGTAACTCCCTGTAAAATATTTTCTAAGGCATCTCCTGTATGTGCATAATCTACAACCATTTTAAACTCTTGTCCTGCAAAAACTGATTCAAATCTTCCCGGAGCACCCTTTATTTTTCTTGCTCTTTCTCTTATAACACTCGAATCTATATTTAATATTTTACCAACACCAACTGCTGCCAATAGATTATACATATTAAATCTTCCTAATAGAGGTGGCTTTATCTCCTCTATCAATTTCATATCTAAATCTGCTTCTCCATTTAAAGAGTATGAAATTCCTCCAAATTCGCTGTATATTTTTTTTCCATATTCATCATCTATATTGATTATTCCATTTCGCTTATCTTTTAATTTTTTAAAAAGTATTTTTTTAGCATTGAAATACTCCTCCATATCTCTATGGTAGTCCAAATGTTCCGGTGTTAAGTTAGTAAAAATAGCTACATCAAACTCCAGCATATCAACTCTTCCACTCGTCAGTCCATGGGAGCTAACCTCCATCACTAAATACTCTAAACCCTTCTCCACTGCTTTTTTACACATTTTTATTATATCTAGAGACTCTGGCGTTGTATTTGGTGCTTCTATTATTTCATCTCCTATCTTATATTCCACAGTTCCTATTCTAGCAACTTTACTCTCTCCTAAAATCTGTTCTATCAAATAAGTTGTTGTTGTTTTTCCATTTGTTCCTGTCACTCCAATTATTTTTAATTTTTTTTCAGGATTCCCATAAAAATTCGAAGCAATTACACCTAGATTTCCTCTTAAATTTTCAACTAAAAAGTAAGCTACTCCCTCTTTTAATTCTGTCGATTCCTCCGATACAATTATCGCTACCGCTCCATTTTCAATAGCTTTATCGATAAATTTATGTCCATCCACTAAAGCTCCTTTTAAAGCAATAAATATATCTCCTCGCTTAACTTTTCTAGAGTCATACTCCAAATTCCCACTGTATATATCTTTTTCCGTAATTTTTAAAACTTTATAATCTATCCCTCTAAACAACCTTTCCATATTCATCCCTCACTATATATTATTCAGCCTATTATATCACTTTTCAAAAAAAAACAATACATACTTTCAAAAGTAAAAAAACAGAGGGCTTAACTCCTCTGTTTTCATATTTTTTACTTAGCTGGTGTATAAACTCCTGAATTTAAAGCATTCTTTATTGCTGCTCTCACTTTTGAAGCTCTTATTGTAGCTCCAGCATTCTCTATATCTCCCGGAGTATACATTGCTTCCATTCCTTCATTGACATTTTTATTTGTCATATATGTCAATAGTGCTTCATACTCATCCTTATACTTTGTTAAATCTTTATTTTTTAAATAATCTTGCTCTTTATAAAAAAGCGTTCTAAATTTTGGTTTTTCTACTTTGTCATCTTTTAGATTAAAGTCAACCTCTACCTGCGTTTCTTGCCCAGAAACAAATACCCCTCTGTAAGTTCCATTTCTATACTCTGCTCCATAAGCTACCGCACCAATTACCGTTAACAATATTAGAAATTTTTTCATAATCCCTCCTCGTTCCGTTCTTAATCTATTTTAAACTATTTAAGTATATTTTGTCAATTAATTTTGATTATCAAATTATATCCCATACTATAGTTTTGTTATCTTTTTCTCTTAATATTCTATTTATAGTTTTAAAATGATTACATCCAAAAAATCCTCTACTCGCTGAAAGCGGGCTCGGATGGACTCCTTCAAGAATTATATGATTTGGATTAGTAATATATTTCTTTTTATCTCTAGCATTATTTCCCCAAAGAACAAAAATTACCTGTTCTTTTTTTTCATTAATTTTCTTTATAACCTCATCAGTAAATGTTGTCCAACCTATTTTACTATGAGAGTTTGCTTCGCCTTCTCTCACTGTTAAACTAGCATTTAAAAGAAATACTCCCTGTTTAGCCCACTCCTCCAAACATCCATTATTAAATATCTTTCCCTCTTTTTCAGCATATATCTCTTTATATATATTTCTCAAGGATGGAGGTAACGGAACTCCCTTTTTTACCGAAAACGCTAATCCATGAGCCTGACCTGCACCATGATATGGGTCTTGTCCCAAGATCACTATTTTTATATCTTTATATGGTGTCAATTGAAAAGCTGTAAAAATCTCTCTGTTTGGTGGATATATGACTCTTTCTAAATATTCTTGTTTTAAAAACTCCTTCATTTTTAAAAAATAATCTTTTTTAATCTCATCTTTTAATATCTCATCCCAATCATTTCCTATTTTCAACATATAAATCTCCTATTTCACCTTTTGTCTAAAGTTAATGATCCACACTCTCTTATATATTTTTTCATTCCACAAGCTGAACACTGCTCTCTACAATCTACTGTCAAAGCCTGTTTTTCACTTTTTTCCAATTCCCTTATATAAAATTCTTTGCTAATTCCAGTTTCTATAATATCCCAAGGCAGATTTGACTCTAAATCCCTCGCACCTAGATAATCTTTTTCAGATATATTTAGTTCTTCTATCGCCTCTTTCCAAATAGAGAAATTATCTCTATAATCATCCAGTTTTGCTCCAATTTTAAATGCTGTTTCTATCAGATCTGCAGTTTTTTCATCTCCTCTTGATAAAAACCCTTCTAAATAAGACTTCTTAGGTGGGTGCATTCTTAACGTTGCCCCCTTCATTCCTCTAAAAGCATCTCTTAACATTCTTTGCTTTCTCTCTGTTTCTTCAATACTCATTTGTTCATGCCATTGATAAGGCGTGTGAGGTTTTGGTACAAAATTTGAAACACTCGCCGTTATATTTACTCTTTTTCTTATAGTTCTACATCTATACGTCACTCTTTTTACTAACTCATATATTGCCATAACATCTTCATCTGTCTCAAATGGCAATCCTATCATAAAATAAAACTTTAAATTATCCCAGCCAGCTTTCACTGCTGCTTCCGCCGTTTCAAGAATTTGTTCCTCTGTAACTCCCTTATTGATAACATCCCTCATCTTTTGGCTTCCAGCTTCTGGAGCAAATGTAAATCCAGTTCTTTTCCCTCCACTAATATTTACTGCAACATCCACGGAGTGTGTGTTCATTCTAAGAGATGGAAGTGAAATCGCCAAATTTTTATTTTCATATCTTTTTTGTAAACCATCTATTAACGGGCTTATAGCGGTATAGTCGCTACTACTTAAAGAGGAGAGTGAAATTTCAGAATAACCTGTATTAAAAAGCATATCCTCTATCAACTCTATATTTTTTTCAAGACTCCTCTCTCTCACTGGTCTATATACATATCCTGCTTGGCAAAATCTACATCCCCTTGTACAGCCTCTTTGAATCTCCACCGAAGCTCTATCATGAACTATTTGAATATATGGTACAAGTTGCTCAGAGTATGACGGCGTATTGTCTATGTCATGAACTATGGCTCTTTTTATTCTCTTAACTCCCTTGTGTAATTTAGGGATATAAACCCCTTCAAAATCCTTTATCGCTTCAAGTTTTTCAGCCTTTGTTTTACCTGCAAAGGCAACTAATGTCTGAGCCAACTTTGTCATAGTTTCCTCACCATCACCTATTACAAAGAAATCCAAAAATTTCTCCATAGGAGTTGGATTCATCATGCAAGTCCCCCCAGCCATCACAAGGGGATATTCCTCTCCTCTTTCATCTGCCTGTAGTGGTATATTGGCTAAATCTAGGGCATTTAAAACATTTGGATAACACATTTCATAAGATAATGAGAACCCAATAACATCAAAATCTTTTAATTCTGTCTTTGTCTCTAAAGAAAACATTGGGATACTATTTTCTCTCATTAAAGTTTCCATGTCTTCCATTGGTGCAAATCCTCTCTCCAAGTAGAAGTTATCAACCTTATTCATAATTGCATAGAGTAACTTTACTCCTAAATTTGACATTCCCACTTCATAAACATCTGGAAAAAATAGGCACATTCTAGCTTTTACTGAATCTAAATCCTTATGAAAACTATTTATTTCATTCCCTAAATATTGAGCTGGTTTTTCTACTGACATCAAATACTTACCTATATCTACTCTCATATATCTCCTTTTATTTATCATCAATCTTTTGGAAAACTTTCATCTCAGCTTCCACATTTTTTTTATGATGATCCCTACATAATTTTGCTACATCTATGTTAATATTTTTTAATTTTTCAAAAGCATTTTCAGAGTGTTTCTCCAACTCTTCATCTCCAATTAAAACCTTTTTTACTCTCCTTAAAAGACCCGTATTCCCTTTCCCACAATCATGCAACAATGCTAACTTTAAATAATTTTTATTATTTTTTAAAATTTCATCTTTATTGCATCTTTTATAAACTAAAAATGAATGTACTTTATCATACTCTCGCATCTGATTAAAAATTTCAAACTCTTCTGTTGAAAGTATTTTTTTCACTTCCTCTTCATCTTTTTTTTCAAATTTCAAAAATATATATCTATAAACCTGTTTTAGCCTAGAAATCATTCAAATCTCCCTTATCACTATATTTCCAAACTCTTTTCTTAAAGATTTTATGTTTGAGGCATTTTTTCCTATTACCTCTCCTTTTTTATCCTTTTTTACATACAGTATCATAATCTCATTATCGACTGTTTTTTCAATTTTTTCAACTCCAAGTATTTCCAGATTGTCACACGCTACAATCATTTTAGTTGCTAATTCCTCTTTTAAATATACCTTTTCCAAAGTTAAGTATTTACCAGGAAAAGTCTCAACCTCTCCTGTTAAAATATACCCCGCCATATTTCTAACTTGTTTAGGCATAAAAGAGTCTCCAATGAATCTCAATACTCCTTTTTGAAAAGTAACTTCAACTTTTCTTTCATGCTCCTTTAATTCCAACCCTTTTTTATCTGTAAATCTGCTCACATCATAAGTTCCACTTACTTCCAATAGCGTTTTTTCAATATCTTCTATCGATCTTTTAATTCTTTTTTTAGGATATTTGTATAGATACTCTCTCTTTGCCACATACTCTGGAAAAGATAGGTTTGGAAAAGTTTTCTGTACCCCTCTTATAAAAATAGAATCTTTCATTTTTTCGTTAAATTTAAAAATAATTTCACTTAAATTACCATTGAAATTGCTACTCACATAAAGGAGATTTCTTTCAGCAGAAACTTTAGCATCTGTTCTTCCCCCCTGCTGAATACCTTTTGCCCAAGTAAACCCAAGCTCATTCATGACTCTTCTAAACTCCCCTTTTACAGTTATCTTTCCTGACATCTCATCAAAGGAGTGAAATCTCTCTCCATTGTAAAAAACTGTAAATATATATCCCCATTTATCAGTTTTTTCAATACCTCTAAAATTCATTACTCTCCTCTTTTTCTAACAATATGGCATCTTCTGCATCTAGCTTCATAACTTTCACTAGCCCCAACCATAACAATAGGATCATCTTCATAAGCAGGCTCTCCATCCACTAACCTTTGGGTTCTCGACGCTGGATTTCCACAGCAAGCACAAATAGCATTAAACTTATCCACATACTCAGCTTTTGCCATCAATCTGTCCATAGGTACAAATGGTTCTCCTCTAAAGTCTTGATCCAACCCTGCTACAACAACCCTCTTTCCTTGATTTGCTAACTCTTCACAAAATTCAGCCACGTCCTCACCAAAAAACTGAACCTCGTCTATACCTATAACTCTTACATCCATATACTCTTTTTCTATTATCTCTCTCATCTCTTGCACCGTTGAAGCCGGCACTGCCTCAATAAACGCTTGACTATGGGAAGCTACCTTTGTCTCATCATATCTATCATCACTTGAATGTTTAAAAACTAAAATTTTTTGATTTGCATATTTTGCCCTTCTCATTCTTCTAATTAATTCTTCACTCTTTCCTGAAAACATACTCCCGGTTACAACTTCTATCCAACCCATTCCTTCTGTTAATAATAAATGCATTGTATTTTTTCCTCCATCATCAACTATTTTTTATCTATTTTCTATTATAACATAATTAATAATCAAAACAAATCGATAAATCCCATTAAAACAAAAAAGTAGCTATAACAGCTACTTTTAGTCTTTCTATTTCTCATCCACATATCCTAACTCTTTTAAAAATGGCTTTTTCTTTCTCCAGTCATCTTTCACTTTTACCCAAAGCTCCAGATATATCTGAATTCCTAAAAGATTCTCAATCTCTTTTCTAGCTTCGATTCCAATCTCTTTTAACATCTTACCCTGTTTTCCAATTATAATACCTTTTTGAGAGTCTCTTTCAACATAAATATTTATGTCAAATTTATCCTTTCCATTATCTCTTCTCGTTACATTTATAATTTCAATAGCTACAGAGTGTGGAATTTCATCCCTTGTTCTCTCCAATATTTTTTCCCTAACAACCTCTGTTATTATTCGATACATAGGCATATCTGTATACATATCATCTGGATAGAATTGTACTCCATCCTCTAAAAATGGGTCTATCGCTTCCAATAGTTTAGGGACACCGATAGCGTATTGTCCAGCTATCTCAACAATAGCATTAAAATCGCCTAACTTTTCCGCTATCTCCTCTCTTTTCTTTACTAACTCTTCATCATTTATTTTATCTATCTTATTTACTATCAATATTCTAGGAGTATTCTTTGCCTCTTTTACCTTTTCCCATACAAATAAATCACCAGTACTAATCTCTTGAGAAGCATCTATAACCATAGCAATTACATCCACATCTTTCAATACTCTTAAAGCACTATTTGTCATATGTTCCCCTAATAGATGCTTTGGTTTGTGAATTCCCGGTGTATCCACAAATATATATTGGTTTCCATTGAAGTTCAAAATCCCTTTTATTGTATCTCTTGTTGTCCCTGCTTTATCCGATACAATAGCAACTTTTTCATTTACAAGTTTATTTATCAATGTAGATTTTCCTACGTTTGGTCTTCCCACTACTGCTATAAATCCAGCTTTCACTCTAATCATCTCCTATTCCAATTTTAAAATACTTCTCTTTTAAATCTAAAAAAAACTGCTCTTCATTAATTTCATCACTACATTTTACCATAGTTTTTAAAGTATTCCTCAACATATTTGGAGTTATCTCTCTCTCAATGCCACATTTTTTCCCTAAAGAGATAAATCTAGCTCTAAATGATTGCCTACTAAAACCATAAAATACAAGATTACTATTCCCGCCGACTAAGTGAGTTCTAACTTCTTTTATATAATTTTCAAGCTCTTTAGAAAGTTCATCAGATATTCCTATTTTTTCTCCCTTTTCATCATTATATATAATTTTATATGAAACCAACTCTAAGTCTGATATTTTTATTTTTAAAATATCATTTATTGAAAGATTAGTTTCTACAAGAAGTTTTATAAGTAGTCTATCTCTTACACCCTTATAGTCTTTTCCACAGGTATCTAAAATATTATTGATCTCCCAAATTTCCAAAGTTTCTAACTCTTTTTCTGGGGCTTTTTCAATTACTATCCCATCCGAAGGATTATCATTAATTAGCCTCTTTTCTAAAAGATACTTGTAGAAGGTTTTAATCGTACTAACTTTTCTTAGAATTGAATTTGGTTGATAATTTTTCTTTAAAAATTCAATATATTTTAAAATATCCTCCTTTCTTATATCTAAAAAATCCTTTTCTATAAAACTTTCAAAATCTTTTATATCTCCGTGATACAAATCCAAAGTTTCCTTTTTTAAACTTTTTGAATCCGCTTTGTACTTAATAAAATTCTCTAATAGTTCCATTATTTATCACCTAATAGCTCTCTGGCGTGTTCAATAACTGCTTCAGATACGTTTTTTCCTGCCAACATTCTAGCAATCTCTTTTACTCTCTCATCCCTATTTAATTCCTTTACCTGTGTTATAGTCTTATTATCCACAAGATTTTTTTCTATGTAGAATTGCTGAGTAGCCTTTGCGGCAATAGCAGGTGAGTGAGTTATACTCATAACTTGGGTTGCCTCTCCTATCTCTTGAAGTTTACTCGCTATTTTTCTAACAGTTTCTCCTCCAACCCCAGTGTCAATCTCATCAAAAATCAGTATTGGTATGTTATCAACCTTTGAAAAAATAACCTTTATAGCCAACATTATTCTACTTACTTCTCCACCTGAAGCTACCTTCCATAATGGCTTTAAACCTTGACCAACATTTGTTGAAATCATAAATTCCACTTGATCTATACCATTTAGTGTCATTGATGGCGACTCTTCAAACTCAATTTTAAAGTTTGCATCACTCATATTTAAACCTTTTAACTCATCTTGAAGATTTTCTTCTATGATTTTAGCTTTTGATTTTCTTATGTCACTTAATTTTTGTGCTAAAGTATAATATTTTGATTTAGCTTCATCTCTATCCTTCTCTAATTTTTTTACTTGAAAACTATTTTCATCCAACAACTGCAATTTTTCGTCAACTTTTTCTCTATGTTGAAGTATTGTGGCTATATCATCTCCATATTTTGACTTTAAACGATTAATTGCATCAAGCCTTGATATCACTTTTTCCAATCTCATATCATCAGCCTCTATATCGTCATTTAAATCTCTGATTGAATCCACACAATCCTGTAAATCATAATAAACTCTTTCCAATCTTTCTAAGTTTTCTTGAAACTCTTTTCCATATTTTGATATTGTCTCTAAATTTTTTCTACTATTATAGATTATATTCAAAGCATTTTTTTCGCCATCTTTTAATATATTCTCCGTTAGTGATAGCTTTTCCTTTATTTTTCCCGCATGAAAAAGTTTTTTATACTCCTCTTCAAGCTTTTCATCTTCGCCATCTTTTAAATTTACCTTGTCAATCTCCTGTAACTGAAATTCATAAAACTCTTTTTTTTCTAGAGTTTCTCTTCTATTTTTCTCTACATCTTGAATTCTTCTTTCTAAACTCGAATACTCATTATAAATTACTTCCAGCTGTTTCTTTATTCCAATACCACTGTCACCTAAAAATCTATCCAAAAGTCTAAGATGGTTATTTTTATTTAACAACATCTGGTGGGAGTGTTGCCCCACAATATCAACTAAAGTTCCCATTATCTCTTTTAAACTCGACATTGGAACTCGAATATTATTTACGTAAGCCTTCCCTTTTCCATTTTTATCTATATGCCTTCTCACGATAACTTCATTGTCTTCAGCTTCTATACCTAACTCTCTTAACTCAGCTTCCTGTTCTTCATTGACAGCAAACACACCTTGTGCTAATAGATAGTCCTCTCCATCCCTTACCATATCAGCACTTGCCTTCTCTCCTATCAATAGATTTATTCCACTTAAAATTATAGATTTTCCTGCTCCTGTTTCTCCTGTTAAAACAATCAATCCATTTTTAAATTCTAAATCTACCTTTTCTATTATAGCTAAATTTTCAATTTTTAACTCTTTTAACATAGATTATCTCCCCACTTTAACTTATCTCTTAAGATTCCATAGTAATCTCTATTTTCGGGCAAAATAAGATTTATTTTTTTATGAGAATAGTATATAAATATCTCTTCTTGATCCTTTATCTCTCTTTCTATTTCTCCATCCACTATTATACACCCTTCCTGTCCAGGTTTTAAAGTTAATATCAACTTTTCCTCACCACTTATTATTATAGGTCTTGTTGCCAAATTATGGGGAGCTAAAGGAGTCACAATTATGGCTTTTATTTGTGGCATAACTATTGGACCTCCCGCTGAAAGAGAATAAGCCGTAGAACCTGTTGGTGTCGCCACTATTATTCCATCCGCCTTATAATCACATATTTTTGTATTCTCAGTATTTATGGATACACCTAAAATTTTTGAACTAGCCATTTTTTTTGAAATAACAACTTCATTTAATACATCTATTTTTTCACCTCTTATAACTACTTCTAAAAGTTGTCTTCTTTCTTTTTTTACTATTCCTTTTAAATAGTCAAGAAAAGTAGGTTTAAATTCTTCGCTTTTTATCTCTGTTAAAAAACCTAAAGACCCCGCATTGATTGCAAAAATATCTATATTCTTATTCTGTATTAAAGTTTTTGAAGCTCTAAGTAAAGTTCCATCTCCTCCTATAACAACAGCAAATTCTGCTTCTAACACACGAGTTTTAGGAACTATCTCTATATCATTTTGTATAAAGAACTCTATCAATTGATGATATAGTTTTACTGCTTCTTCTTTATCTTCATTGTAAATTATAGTTCCTTTCATTCTCTTTCTCTCCTCACTTAAAATAGACTCTCTGGATTTATTGGTTTTAAGTTAAATCTTACTTCATAATAGAGATTGGCTTTACTCTCTGTATTTAAACCTAAGACCCCTATATCTTGACCTCTTTGGACTTGCTGATTCAATTTTACTCCAACGGCAATCAAATTTCCATAAACACCAATTGTATTGTATCCATAATCTATCATAACCACATTATTAAGACCTTGAAATTTATCGGCATAGATTACTTTTCCACTTGTTGCAGCTTTAACTCTATTTCCCATTTTTCCAGCTATTTCAATTCCATTACTAACAACTTCTCCATTTTTTTTCTCTTTAAATTTTACAACAATAGCTCCCGAAATAGGTCTTTGAAATTTTCCAAGTTTCAAAACAGCTGTATCCAATTTTACATTCTTATTTGTGGTACTTCTTGCTTTTATAACTCTTTCAATCTCTTTTTCTATATTCTTCTTTTGAATCTCTAGCTTACTTATTGTCTTCACATGAGTTGTTTTTTCTTGATTCAATTTAGTTATTAGTCTATTTTTTTCTTGCTTTTTTACCTCAATAGATCGCCTATTTGAATCTAATTTTCTTTTTAGTATTGTCAACTTTTGCCTATTATTCTCTATATTTCTTTTCACTTGCTCGATAGAGGTTTGCACATTTTTTATATGTTCCATGCTCTCTAAATCCCCATATAAAAGCCTTGAAAAACTTCTTTTAGCTATACTTCTCTCTTTTGTATCACTTTCTAAACTAGACTTCCTAGTCACTTCTATCATCTTAGCTTTATATTCAGATTTTTTTCTATCTAATGCTTTACTGCTCACGCTTAGATTCAGTCCTCCATATTCGATATTTCTATTGACTACTTTTATCTCCTCTTGAAGCTTTTCAGCCTCTTTTTCTATATCTTTAATCTCTAAATTTATATTTTCAATCTGTTTTGCAATACTTATCTTTTCGGAGTTTATATGCTCAATTCTACTATTTTTTTGTTTTATCTCACTTTCTATTTTCTTCATTTTATTCTTCAAATTATCTACACTATCCCCAAATATAAAAGTTGAACAAATTAAAAAAACTATTGCTCCTTTCATAGTCAAACCTCATCATTCTTTAGCTTACCTGTCGATTTCCAAGCTAAAAATAAAAGTATTAATGTCGCTACAATTTCAATTGCTACAATTTGCTTAAAACTTTGAAGTATTAACGTAGATAAAATTTGTTGGTATTTCTCTCTTAAAATGACATAGATATTAAAAAATATTAGCCCCCCAACTAGAGCACTCCCAATAAATGGTATCAAATTTTTATTTCTAGCCACAGAAAAATTTTTTTTATTCTGCGGAGACTTTATCGAATAAATCATATAATCTCTGATTATAGCTCCTCTAAGAATTGTCGTTATCGGGTAATATATTCCCACTCCCAATATCAGACAAATCAATAACGACATATTTGCCGCACTAATTTTTCTTTGAGTATTTTGTAAAAATTGACTATCTATATATATCTCTCTTACCATTGGATTTACGTCCAGTAACTCTTGAATGGTATGCAGGTTTTTTTCATCTTTAAAATATACAATTATTGAATTCGGTAGTGGATTTTCACTTTTAGGTATAACTATTTCCAGTTCTTTTTGTAAATTTCTAAAAGCTTCTTCTTTTGATAAAAATCTTGTTCCTTTAACATTTTCATTTTCTAAGAGAAATTTTTCAAACTCTTGTAATTTTTCTTTTGAATTTTCATTTTGTAGTTCGATAGTAAAAAAATAATCACTCTTTAATATTTTCCCAATAAAGTAGCTATTAGAAGATAATGAAATAAATATATTAAATATAATAAAACTAAATGTCAATGCTATGAATGTTCTTGCCCCTTTTTTTCTTTCCATCTCTTCTCCCTAATTAAAATATAGAGGCCAGTTCAACTCGCCTCTATACTATCTATTCTCTATAAGTTTTCTTTTATTACTGATATTAATTTTGTCGCTGTTAACTCATATTTTTCCAATAATTCTTCAGCTTTTCCACTTTGACCAAATACATCATAGATTCCAACTTTTTTAACTAATGTTGGATATGTCTCTGATAAAAATTCGGATACCGCTGAGCCAAGCCCTCCAATTACTGAATGTTCCTCAGCTGTTACTATAAATTTTGTTTCTTTAGCCGCTTTTAAAACTGTTTCCCCATCTAAAGGTTTTATCGTTCCAACATTTATTACTCTCACTGAAACCCCTTCAGATTCTAATTTTTCCGCCGCCTCTAGAGCTCTTGCTGTCATAAGTCCTGTTGCCAATATTGTAACATCAGTTCCCTCTTTCACAGTATTTGCCACTCCTATTTGGAAATCATATAAATCATCAAATAATACTGGTACATCTAATCTTCCCATTCTTATATAGACTGGTCCATTATACTCTGCCGCTGCAAATATCATCTTTTTAGTTTCTGTGGCATCTGCCGGTGATAGTACTACCATTCCCGGAATACTTCTCATTAAAGAGATGTCTTCAATTGACTGATGGGATCCCCCATCCTCTCCCACTGAAATTCCTGCATGCGTTGGAGCTATTTTTACATTCAATTTTGGATAAGCCACTGTATTTCTTATCTGTTCAAATGCTCTTCCTGCTGCAAACATTGCAAACGTTGAAGCGAATGGTATTTTACCACACGTCGCAAGTCCTGCTGCTGTTCCTATTAAATCTGCCTCAGCTATTCCAACATTTATATGTCTCTCTGGAAACTCTTCTTGAAATAGATTTGTCTTTGTTGATTTTGTCAAGTCCGCATCTAAAACAACTACATTATTATTTTGTCTTCCAAGTTCTACCAATGCTTCTCCATAAGCTTGTCTTGTAGATTTTTTCATTATTTCATCCTCCAAATTTATTATATCTCTGATACTTTTTCTAGCTCTGCTATCGCTCTTTCTGTCTCTTCACAAGTCGGTGCTACTCCATGGAATCCACAAACATTCTCCATGAACGAAACCCCTTTTCCTTTTACAGTTTTAGCAATAATTACTGTAGGTTGTCCCTTTGTTTTTTTAGCCTTATCCAAAGCATCAAATATCTCTTGGAAGCTATGACCATCTATTATAATTACATTCCATCCAAAAGCTTCCCATTTTTTATCCAGAGGTTCTACACCCATAATTTTATCTACATTTCCATCAATTTGAAGATTGTTTGAGTCAACGAAAGCACATATTGAATCCAGCTTAAAATGTGCTGCTGACATTGCTGCTTCCCATACTTGCCCCTCTTGTAACTCTCCATCCCCCATCAAAACATAGGTTCTATAATTCTCTCCCGAAATTCTAGCTGATAATGCCATTCCATTAGCCACAGATAGTCCTTGTCCTAAAGAACCCGTAGAGATTTCCACACCCGGAAGTTTTTTCATATCTGGGTGTCCCTGTAAAGGCGATCCATATGCTCTTAATGTTCCTAATAACTCTTTATCAAAATATCCTCTTTCAGCTAAAGCAGAGTAAAGTACTGGAGCTGCATGTCCTTTTGATAAAACAAATCTATCTCTTCCCTCCATTTTTGGATTTTTAGGATCTATATTCATCTCTGAAAAATATAGTGCAGTTACTATGTCTGCAGCCGATAGTGATCCTCCCGGATGACCTGATTTTGCTTTACATACCATTTGAACAATGTCTTTTCTAATTTTAGTAGCTTGTTCTACTAAAAAATTAATGTCTCTCATTTTTTCTCCTCTCAATCCTTTTATTTAGTTAAATTATATTAAAAATCAGCTTCTTTTGTCAAGTTAAGGTCCGGGATTTCTATGAATTTTAATGTATTAAAACAGGATTTTAACTTTTTCAAAAATTAAGTGTACAATAAAAGTGAGTGAACTACTTACCTCATCATATTTTACTGCACTTAAAAAAACACAAACACCCGCAAAAAGTGTGAAAGGTCTAAAAAACTTTTCCTCTTTTTTTATATTTTTTATAATTGTGTACACTCCCAGTAAAGTTAAAATCATAACTTCGATATAGCTTTGAGAATATTTTATTGATAAAAAAATACAGTATATTCCCGTTAAAAAAATAAAGCCTTTACTTCCTTTCACACCTAGACATACTTTACAATATGGAAAATATATCAAGGCTCCCCTTGACCATCCCTTTGGAAAAAAATCAAAAATCATATGTAACCCAAGTGCTAATGCAAAACCCATTATTGAAAACCTAAAAATTTCTACATCCTTTTGAGTATTATAAAAATACATCATTATCCAAAGAATTATAGGGCTATGGGTTAAAATATTTCTATGTTTTATCTTTAATTTAAAATCCCAATCTGGAAATTTTAATCCTATTAAAAAAGACATCCAAATTAATATTACTCCTATGAAGCTCATAGATTCAAAAATCTCAATAACTTTTGTAAAATCTATTACCATATAATATCCTTTCTATTTTTTCATATTATATCATACTTTGACAAATGAAAAAATAAAAAAAGCTCTGCCACTTTTGTGACAGAGCTAATTTTTTGATATAATAGTTACACCATGTATACTATTAAACAAATTTTTACTTCTGTCAATTATATTAATATTTAAATTCTATTCAAGAGTTTTAAAAGCTCTTGTTTTTTGATATAATACAGATATTTATATAAATTAAACAAAAAGTATTTAAAATATAATTATACGAGGGGAGTCATGGGCATTCAATCAGAAACAGAATTAGAAAAAAATTTAATCAAACAGCTTGTAAGACAAGGTTATGAAAAGATAAATATAAGAAACGAAGAAGAATTAAACCTTAATTTTAAGAAGCAGTTAGAACTTCATAATAAAAAAGCATTAAATGATAAACCTTTAACAGATAAAGAATTTGAGAAAATAATGATTCATTTAAGTGGTGGATCTATTTTTGATAAGGCTAAAAAATTAAGGGATCAATTTCAACTGTTAAGAGATAATGATGAAATTGTGTATATTCAGTTTTTTGACTCTAAAGATTGGTGTTGTAATAAGTTTCAAGTAACTAATCAAATTACAATAGAAGGTAAATATAAAAATAGATATGATGTAACTATCTTAATAAATGGATTACCTCTTGTTCAAATAGAGCTTAAAAGAAGCGGAATAGAGCTAAAAGAAGCTTTTAATCAAATTAATAGATATCAGAAGCATTCATATGGAAAATTATTTAACTTCATTCAGCTATTTGTAATTAGTAATGGAGTAAATACAAAGTATTATGCAAATAATAAAAATCAGTCTTTTAAGCAAACGTTCTATTAGACTGATGTAGAAAATAATAGATATAGTGATCTTCATAAGTTCACAGAAGTATTCTTAAACAAATCTCATGTTTTAAAAATGATAGGAAAATATATAGTACTTCATAAATCAGATCAAATTTTAATGATCTTAAGACCTTATCAGTATTATGCAGTTGAAAGCATATTAAGAAGAGTGGAGAATCTTCCACCTAAGAATGGATATATTTGGCATACAACAGGTTCAGGTAAAACTTTAACCTCTTTTAAGACAAGTCAATTATTGACACAAAATAAAAATATAGATAAGGTAATTTTTGTTGTTGATAGAAAGGATTTAGACTATCAAACAATAAAAGAGTTTAAAGCCTTTGATAAAGACTCAATAGATGGAACAGATAATACAACTCATTTAGTTAAGCAAATAACTGATGATAAGACACCACTTATAATAACGACTATTCAAAAACTAAATAACGCTATTTCAAAGAATCATTTAGAAAGTAGGATGAAAAATGCTAAAGATAAGAAAATAGTATTTATCTTTGATGAGTGCCATAGATCCCAATTTGGAGATACTCACCATAAAATAGTCGAGTTTTTTACAAATAAACAGATGTTTGGCTTTACAGGAACACCAATATTTGCAGAAAACGCTATAAAAACTAAGACTACAAAAGATTTATTTGATGAGTGCCTTCATAAGTATTCTATAAAAGATGCCATAGGTGACGATAATGTTTTAGGTTTCTCAGTTGAATACTATAATACTTTTAAATCAAAAGATTTGAAAGATAAAGAGGGAAATGATTTATCAGCAGATGACTTAAATGTTGAAGGGATAGACACAGCAGAAGTTTTTGAAGCTCCTGAAAGACTTGAAAATATAGTTGATTTTATTCTAGCAAATCATAAAAGAAAAACTTATAATAAAGAGTTTACTTCTATTTTTGCAGTGAGTAGTATTCCAACTCTTATAAAATATTATGATATATTTAAAAGTAAAAACCATGATTTGAATATAGCCACAATTTTTACTTACACTGCTAATGAAGAAGCAAAAGATACAGAAGAAAATACTGGAGAAGAAGTTCCAACTATCCACACAAGAGAAAAATTAGATGAGATAGTAAAAGATTATAATAAAACTTTCGGAGATAATCACAACCTTAATAAAGACGGTGGCTTCAATGCTTACTATATTGATATCTCTAAAAAAGTGAAAGAGAGAAAAATAGATATTTTACTTGTTGTTAATATGTTTTTAACTGGCTTTGATAGTAAAACTTTAAATACTTTATATGTCGATAAGAATTTAAAATATCATAATCTTATCCAAGCTTATTCAAGAACTAATAGAATATTAAACGAAAAGAAAAGTTATGGAAATATATTATGCTTTAGAAATCTAAAGAAAAGAACAGATGAAGCTATTACACTGTTTTCAAATAAAGAAGCAGTTGAAACAGTACTTATGAAAGATTATGCTGAATATGTAACTGATTTTAATAAATATGTGGAAAAATTATTTAAAATAGCAAGTTGTGTAAATGATGTTGATAAATTAGAAACTGAAGAGGAGAAAGTGGATTTTATAACAGCCTATAGAAACCTTATAAGAGTTATGAATAGACTAAATACATTTACAGAATTTTCTTTTGATCATATTGATATTGGAGAGCAAGAGTTTGAAGATTATAAAAGTAAATACTTAGATCTGTATGATGAAGTAAAAAGTAAAACAACTAAAGAAAAAGTTTCTATCTTAAATGATTTAGACTTTGAAGTGGAACTATTAAAAAGAGATGATATTAATGTAACCTATATTATGCTTCTATTGAAAGAGTTAGATCCTAATAGCGAGAGCTATGCAAAGGATAAAGAGTTTATCCTAAAGCTATTAGATGGTTCAGAGGAATTAAGAAGTAAGAGAGAACTTATTGAAAAATTCTTAGAAGAAAACCTACCTTTAATTCCAGAAGAACAAGATGTAGAGGTAGAGTTTGATTTTTATTTAAAAAGAGAAAAAGAAGAAGCTATTGAAAAATTCATGGTAGAAGAGAATCTTTATGAAGACAGACTGAAAGAAACAATAGGTGAATATGATTTTTCTAGAAAGCTTGATAGAGATATGGTAAAATCAACTTTCATGGAGAAATTGGGGTTAAAGGAAAGAAGAGTTAAAATAGAAATAGTAGCAAATACTATAAAAGATTTAGTAGATAGATTTACTTGGTATTAAAAAAAGAGCTTCGTATGAGGCTCTTTTTGTTTTTTAAATAAAAAACATTTGTATTGACTTTTTAATTTTTTAGATATATAATCATTCTTGTAGAACAAAATAACGTTTTTTAAATAAAAAACAAAGTATGAAGTAGGGAGGTGACATATGATTTTAGATGAATTATTTGATATTAAATTAGGAACACTCTTAAATAGAGTTAAATCTAATGAAAAAACAGATTTTAAATGTAGAGCTTTTACTATAAAAAGTATTGAAAATAGCACTATTATAGGAAATAACTTAGAAGAAATTTATTTAAAGCAAGAAACTTCTGGAGATGTTTATTCTAAAGAGGGAGATATATTGATGAAAGGATCTCTTCCTTTTAGCTTTGCATATATATCAAAAGAATGGGAAGGGATTTTAATTCCAAGTAATTTCTACATTTTAAGGTTAAAAGAGGAGTATAAAGAGAAAATATTACCACAATATGTATTCTATAAATTACATTCAAATGATATAAATAATCAATTTAAGAGAATTTTACAAGGGAATGCAGCTGTAATTACATTTAACAAACAAGATTTACAAACTATAAAACTTAAAATACCAGAAATAGGTGAGCAGGAAAAGGGATTAAAATTATTTAACTTGATGAATGAAAAGTTAAATTTCTTAAGAAAAAAAGTAGAGTTAGAGGAAAAATTATTAAAAGGTATCATAAATAACTATTAAAAAGGAGAGTAAAAGATGTCAGAACATAAACAAGAGTTAGAAAAGAGACTTTGGGCAATAGCTAATGAACTTAGAGGAAATATGGGAGCTGATGAGTTTAGAGACTACATACTAGGTTTTATATTCTTTAAATTCTTATCAGAAAAAATGGAAAAGTTTGCTTTAGTAGAACTTGATGGAGAAATAGAAAAATATAGTGATATCGAAAAAGATCCAGAACTTTTAGAAGAGCTACATGAAGAAGCAGTAGAATCTTTAGGATATTTTATAGAACCAAAATATTTATTTCATAATATAGCTGAAAGAGCTAAAAACAAAGAGTTAATTATAGAAGATTTAGGTAAAGCTTTAAAGCTTGTTGAAGAGTCAGCACTAGGACATGAATCAGAGCATGAATTTACTGGGCTATTTGAAGATGTTGATTTAACTTCTACAAAACTGGGAAGAACAGTAGACCAAAAAAACAGGTTAATATCAGAAGTAATAAAGCATCTTGATGAAATTAATTTTGGATTTGATGATACAGAGATGGATATTTTAGGAGATGCTTATGAGTATCTAATTGGAGAGTTTGCCGCAGGAGCAGGAAAAAAAGCTGGAGAGTTTTATACTCCTCAACAAGTATCAAAAATACTTGCTAAAATAGTAACTTTAGGAAAAGAAAGAATAAGATCTGCTTATGACCCAACTTGTGGTTCAGGATCACTACTTTTAAGAGTAGCAAAAGAGGCTAATGTTTCTCATATTTATGGACAAGAATTAAATACTACAACTTATAACCTTGCTAGAATGAATATGATATTACATGGTGTAAAATTTGGTAATTTTGATATAGAGCAGGGAGATACTTTAGAAGAGGATAGGCACTTAGATAGAACTTTTGAAGTAGTAGTGGCAAATCCACCATTTTCTGCTAACTGGTCAGCTGATCAAACATTTTTAAGTGATGAGAGATTTTCTGCTTATGGAAAATTAGCTCCTAAAACAAAGGCTGACTTTGCATTTGTTCAACATATGATACATCACTTAGATGAGGATGGAGTAATGGCAACTGTATTACCTCATGGAGTATTATTCCGTGGAGCAGCAGAGGGAGTTATAAGAGAGTATCTGATTAAAGAAAAGAACTACTTAGATGCAGTAATAGGATTGCCAGCAAATATTTTCTATGGTACATCTATTCCAACTTGTATCTTAGTATTTAAAAAGCATAGAGAAAATAGTGATAATGTTTTATTCATAGATGCAAGTAGCCTATTTGAAAAAAATAAAAATCAAAATATGCTAACTGATGAGCATGTAGAAGAGATTTTAAAAACTTATGAAAAAAGAGAAGAGATAGAGAAATTTTCACATCTAGCTACTATGGAAGAGATTGCAGAAAATGACTATAACTTAAATATCCCAAGATATGTTGATACTTTTGAAGAAGAGGAAGAGATTGACTTAGAAGCTGTTGCTAATGAAATAGGAGATCTGGATAAGGAAATAGTGGCAGTAGATGAAGAGATAAAAAAATACTGTGAGGAGCTTGGCATAAAAGCCCCTATATTATAGGAGGAATTCGCTATGTTAGAAAGAAAAGATAATCTTTACCATGATATTAAGTTACTTTTGGAAAATGCTAGAAAAAAAGTTTTATCTACAGTAAATTCTACAATGACTTTTACATATTTTTTAATAGGAAAAAAAATAGTAGAAGAGGAACAAAATGGAGAGTTAAGAGCTGAATATGGAAAAGAGCTTATTAAAAATTTAGCAACACAACTTACAAAAGAATTTGGAAAGGGATTTACAGTTAGAAATCTAGAATTGATAAGAAAATTTTATATGACGTATTTCGAAGATGAGAAAACGAAATCAGTGATTTCGTTTTCTGAGAATCCCTTTAAATTAAGCTGGACTCATTATATTCGTTTAGTTAGAATTCAAAATGTTGAAGAAAGAAGATTCTATGAAATAGAAGCTGAAAAAGAAAATTGGACTGTCAGAGAGATGGATAGACAAATAAGTAGCTGTTTATATGAAAGATTAGTTCTTAGTCGTGATAAAGAAGAGGTAAAAGCTCTGTCTACTAAAGGACAAATTATAGAAAAGCCTAAAGATATAATAAAAGATCCTTATGTTTTAGAGTTTTTAGGATTAGAGGAGATAAGTAATTATTCTGAAAATACTTTGGAAACTAGTATTATAAATCATATTGAGAAGTTTATAATGGAGCTAGGAAAAGGATTCTTATTTCAGGGAAGACAGGTTAGATTCAGTTTTGATGAGGAACATTTCTTTGTTGATTTAGTTTTCTACAATAGAATTTTAAAATGTTTTGTGCTTATAGATTTGAAAATAGGGAAATTAAAGCATCAAGATATTGGGCAGATGCAGATGTATGTAAATTATTATGATAGATTTGAAAAGTTAGATGATGAGAATAAGACTATAGGTATTATTATTTGTAAAGATAAAAATGACACTTTAGTAGAGATAACTTTACCAGAAAATAATGAACAGATTTTTGCAAGTCGATATATGACAATACTTCCTTCAAAAGAGGATTTAGCTAAGATTGTTGAGGAGGAAGAAAGAGATGAAAAATAAAGTACCAAAATTAAGATTCCCAGAGTTCAGTGGCGAATGGGAGGAGAAGAAATTTCACAGTATATTTAAAATCTTTAATGGATATGCATTTTCAAGTAGTGATAGCAGAAGCAATGGTATTCGTTGGGTAAAAATTGCAGATGTAGGAATAAAGAAAATGAAAGAAGATTCACTTTCCTTTTTACCATTTGATTACAAGAAAAAATATAGTAATTTTTTATTAAATGAAAATGATTATGTTCTTGCATTAACTAGACCTATTTTAAATAATCAATTAAAAATAGCCAAAGTAAATAGTAATTTTCATAATTCTTTATTAAATCAAAGAGTTGGTAAATTAGAGTCAAATCAAAATATAGATTTTGTTTATCAGTTATTACAAAGAAATAATATTGTAAGTAAAATAGAAGTAAATATAGCAGGAAGTGACCCTCCAAACCTTTCTCCTAAAGAGATTAACAATTTGAAAACAAATATTCCTTCTCTTCCAGAACAAGAAAAGATAGCTAATTTTCTGTCTTCTGTGGATATAAAGATAGAGAAGCTAGAGAAGAAAAAAGAACTACTAGAGAAGTATAAAAAAGGGATGACACAAAAATTATTTAGTCAAAAGTTAAGGTTTAAAGATGAAAATGGAAATGATTATCCTAAGTGGGAAGAGAAGAGATTAGGTGAAATAGCTAAATTTTCTAAAGGTAAAAATATAACTAAGACAGATATTTCTGAAGAAGGATTTGAATGTATTCGTTACGGAGAATTATATACTAAATATAATGAAATTATAAAAGAAGTAACTTCTAAAACTAATTTAAAAGCAACGGAATTAGTATTTAGTGAAATGGGAGATATAATAATTCCAGCTTCTGGAGAAACTGCCATTGATTTAGCAACAGCTTCATGTGTACTAAAAAATGGTATTGCTTTAGGTGGAGATATAAATATAATAAAAACTAAAGAAAATGGAATATTCTTATCTTATTATATGAATAATAGTAAAAAATATGAAATAGCAAGTTTAGCCCAAGGAATATCAGTTATTCATATTTATAATTCACAATTAGGATTACTAAAGTTATCTCTTCCCTCACTTCCAGAACAAGAAAAGATAGCTAATATCTTATCTTCAATAGATAGAAAAATAGAATTAATAGAGGAAGAGTTAGAGAAAAATAAAGAGTTTAAAAAGGGATTATTACAACAGATGTTTGTATAAAAAACAAGGAGGGAGTTATAAATTTAGAGTTACAAATAACAGAAAATAAAAAAGAAGTGGGGAATTCTATAGAGACATTTAACAGACCATTAGCTAAATTTTTAGAATATAATGGGCTACCAATAGAAAATATTCTTATGCCTATCGAAGAAAGAATAAAAGTGATAAACTCAATGCAAAATATTTTAGAGTTAGTAGATAGAGATAAAAGAATAAAAGCTTACTATCTTTCTAAATTTACCATTTCTATTGCATCAGGGTTATTTGATGGAGCCTTAAATTATGTTTGGAATGAAGCGGTTAGAGCATTAAGAACATTGGTTATTAACTACGATCTACGATATTTTTATAGTATTGCAGCTGGAATTTCTAATAAGTATAAAAGTCTTTCAAAAGAAGAAGAATTAGAATTTGTTTCAGAGCATGATTTACTGGAGATAAATAGAAGAATAGGATTATTATCAGATATTAACTCGAGTATATTAATTATATGAGAAACCACTCAAGTGCAGCACATCCAAATGAAAATGAAATAAGTGGTTATGAGATGATTTCAATGCTTGAAAATATTATCAAATATGCTGTAAATGCAAAACCAGATCATTCTATGATTGAATTGAAAACATTAAATGATAATATTAGAAAAACTTCAATTCCTACAGAAGATTTAAGATCCATAATTAACAATTTAGCTAAGCATCCTCAAGAAAGAATTGATGATTTTATGCTTTCAATCTTTGGATTATATTGTGACGAAAGACAAAGCTCATTGGTCAGAGGTAATATAGAGCTTATTTCTCCAAAACTTTGGGAAATTATATCAGAAGATATAAAACACAGAATTGGAGCTAAGTTTGGTTATTATAGAGTAAATATAGAGGAAGCTAAGAAAAACTTATGTGCAAATTTTTTAAGAGTGGTAGGGGGAGAATCATATAAAGATGAAGATAGTTTAGCAGTTGATTTAATAGAATTATTACAAGAATTGAGAAGTGTTCATTTTAGTTATTATAATTTTTATAATGAATATCCATATGCTCAAAGAATATCAAAACTATTAGAAAATCTAACTTCAATTCCAAAAGCAGCAGAAAGAACGTTTATAAAAATTATTTCGATATGTTATGTAGGAAATGGAAAAGGATACAAAGATGGTGTAGATGAGATAGCTGTATCTTATTATGAAAAGTTTATCAGAAAATTTGCAGATAAAAAATTAAGTTTAATACATAAAGATAGTGATTTCAAATCTTTAATAAAATCATAAAGTAAAACCTTAAGAAACTGAGCAAAAATCAAAAAACAAATAATTTTATCACAATGTATTGTGGTGAAAAGTAAATAGGCTGACCAATAAGGTCAGCCTCTGTTATATTGTCAAATTCTTGAATCGTGTATTCTGATATTTTAATTTAAGTAAGATTACTTAGTAATTTCTGCAACAACTCCAGAAGCTACTGTTCTTCCTCCCTCTCTAATCGCAAATCTTAATCCCGGCTCCATTGCGATTGGGTGAATTAACTCCACTGTCATCTCAATGTTGTCTCCTGGCATTACCATCTCTACTCCCTCAGGTAAGTTGATTGCTCCTGTTATATCTGTTG
>NZ_CDRRQU010000014.1:0-52835 GCF_977044495.1 Cetobacterium sp.
ACTCTACATAACCATCTATAGCAGTTTAAATATCAATAGCTGTTCCTAAAAATATTAACTCAACAACACTTCCGATAGGTACTCTTTCTCTTATAACTACCTCTTTTCCAGTTGAAAAGTATCCACGCTCTTTCTCAAATCTCAGTCCAAGCTCTCGTTTTTTTCCAGTGGAATAGCTCCCTGTCGTTAAAGTATGACCTCTCCAAATATCCTTATACACTAGCTCTACAGTTCCAAGTTCCTTCTCTTTTACGTTGTAACTTGTAGTCACATTTCCATATAGTAGACCTCCACTATACTCTAGATTTCCACCCCAATCGTTTTTTATCTTTTTCTCTTCAGCA
Source organism: Cetobacterium sp. (assembly GCF_977044495.1). Lineage (NCBI taxonomy): Bacteria > Fusobacteriati > Fusobacteriota > Fusobacteriia > Fusobacteriales > Fusobacteriaceae > Cetobacterium > Cetobacterium sp. The sequence continues at coordinate 345 of NZ_CDRRQU010000014.1, forward strand.
CCTTTAGAGAAATCTTGACTCAAATTAATACGAGCATTTCCTAGAGTAAACAACTCTTTTTCACTTGTATATAAAATCTCTTTACTCTCTTTTTGTTCACTCGCATTATTTATTTTATTTTGTAATATAACCTTTATATCCTCTGGGGTTTCAAACTTTGTACTCATATTTATCGACAATTTTTCATTATTACACTTTATCACTGAATCAAATGTTTCTTCAAAGGCTGATTTTTTTATATATATAACACCATTTTTCTTTATTATGCTATCCTCATAATTTTTCCTCGAAAGAGTTTTTCCAGACTTTGTTTTTTTTTCTATAATCTTTGTATTTAAATCTATCTCTCTTGGAGTTCCATCAATACCTATCTTTACTATTAAAACTCCATTTCTTTTTTTATAATCTTTTATCTCCAATAGATCTATAAAGTCATAGAGGGACAGATACACCTCTTTGTTTTGTATATAAACAGGATAAGTTCTTGAAACTCCTCTTCCATTTATATAAAAATCATAAATTCCTTCTCCATCCTCTTGAATATACTCATCTAATAATAATTCTTGGTTTTCATAATCCTCATCCTCACCAGATTGAACTTCTTTTTTTTCTAAATATTCCACTTCTTTAGTTGCGTGGGGGATGATTTCATTTCTTAACTCTTTAGAAAAAGTTTCTTGAGCAATTAAAATCAATGCAACAATGATAAAGTATTTTTTTTTCAATTTTGCCCCCTTAAATCTCTTTTTCTATTTTCGTATCCCTACTTTCAAGAACTATTTTTTTACCTGTTTTGAACTCTTCCATCAATCCAAGCTCGAATAGATTAAACTTTTTATCTTTTAATACCCTTATCTTTTTAGTTATTAAGATATTTTCATTTTCATCCACTACTCTAAATAGTACATCCACTTTTCTCAAAGATTCGTTTTTAAGCTCTCCAATCAGTACATCTCCCTTTTTTTCCAATGATTTCAAGATAAACTCCTCTTTAAGCTCTCCAACATAACCATAAATATTTAGTATCGTATTTGTCTCATAAGTCATATTTTTTACTTGTTGCTTTTCCAATATATAAAGTTTACCTATATATTCTTGATTCGATAGCTTTTTTTCATTCACATCTATTTTTAAAATTATCTCTTTTTTTTCACCTGGCAACAGTTTAAATATCTCTTTTTTATAAGATATATACTTTCCTAAATCATAATTTTTATCTAACTCCACTGTATATGTAGCTTCTACATTTCCTACATTTCTTAAAGTAAAGACTTTATGTGTTTTATTCAACAGATCTATATCGTAATCTATCGGCGATATACTGATTGCTCCATAAGCTAAAATAGCTTTCAACATAATAAATATCATTAAAAATATTCTTTTCATAGACTCTCTCCTTTTTAATAATCTCTTTAGAAAAGGGACAAAGTTTGTCCCCTAAGTAAAAATATTATTGAACTTGAGTTACAGTTACATTTAAAGTAGCGTTTCCTGCGTAAGTTCCTGTTGCTGTTAAACTATTTAAAGCATTTGGTGCTATTGTTGAAGTGATAGTATTAGCAGTTGCTGCTGCAATTCCAGCTCCAACGACATCATCAGATGTTCTAGCTAGTGCTAATGTTGAATCTAAATGTTCAGCTCCATTTGTTAAAGCTAATAATCCTGCTGGTCCTATTCCATTTAAAGTATAATCTACAGTTGCTTTATTATTTCCTGTTACCATAATATCAGATCCATCTCCTGTTTGAGCTGTAAATGTTTTTGATACAACTGAAGATGTTGTTGTTGTTCCTGCTGCTGATAAAAGAATTTGTGGGTGAGCTAAATCAATTTGAGTTAATTGAGTTGCTCCATCCATTAATACTAAGTTTGATGTTGTTATTACATCTAGTGATACGTTTACTGGTGCTGATACATTTGCATAAGCTGCTGCTCCTACTGTTAAAATTGCTACTGTCATTAATATTTTTTTCATTTTTTCCTCCTAAGAATTTTACTTTATATAAAATAGATTCTCTCTATTTCTATCGATATTATCTATAGGTTACAAAAGCTGTATTTCCGCCATCCTCTTTTATTGATAACTCCAGTGCTTTATGTTCCTTTGTTCCACTAATTCTACTTGTGTCTATCTCAATCTCATCTCCCGGTGTCAACCTTCCAAGTGGCATTATCTTCGTTTGAGTTCCCGTACTATCTCTATATCTATAAAACGCCAATATATTTACTCCAGATGTTCCTACATTCTTTATCTTTCCCGCTACAAAGCTTCCTTTTTCAGTTTTCTTTTCTTTTAAAGTTCCCTCTACTTTGGGAGCAAGATCACCCACATATCCAAATATCTGCATCTCCGTACCTATTGGTAAACTTATCTGTGCATTTATAGCACTTCCCTCTCCTCCAGTTTTTGGTATAGCTACTGGTAACGTTCCCACTCTTGCTGCATACTCTCCAACGGCAGCACTCTTTGGAGCTTTTATAGCTAACTTTACCACTCCTCTTGACCTAGGTGGAATTGTTAAAATTTTTGGATAAAACTCTATCCATCTGTCCATACTTCCAATTATTCCCTTATCTTTCAAATCTCTAGTTTCAGGTTTCTTATATATTTTATATCTTACTGTTTCATTGGTTGGATTTTCAACTTGATACTCTAGGTATCCACCATTACCATCTATTCTTTTATCAAACTTCATTGGAAGTAAACTTGATGCTAAACTGCCCATTCCCAAAATCCCAAATAAAATAGATACACTCATTTTATATAAAAATCTTTTTATCTCAATCGCCTCACTTTATCTCAACTAACCTATTGCTAAATTTTTCATAGATTTCTAAATTTTTTAACTCTATTCTCTCCACTACTTTATTATTTTCTCTGTAATGTTCAATATCTTCATTCAAATCAATCTCTTCTTCATTTTTTAATCTAATACTCTTTATGAATCCCAGTGGATCTTTTTTATCCTTTTTTATTTTTTTATAAAAAATTTCAAAATTCAATTCTCTTCCACTTATATTTTTCAAAACTGTTTTACCATTTTTTTCTAAAACCATCTTTTCATTTCCCAAATATATCTTCAATGGAATCTTTACTTTAGGGTATACCTCAAAGCCTGTACTTTGAACAAAATTTCCTTTACTATCCTTTACTGGAACTCTAAGCTGCTCTATCAGTATTTCACTTGAATGCTCTTCTAAATTAAACTTTTTCCAATTATTTTCTAGTTTTAATTTTATCTTTTTTTCCTCTCCACTACCTACCGTTATCACTTGTGGATAAAAAGATACTATCTCTTTTAACTCTTCATCTTTTATACTAAATTTATATCTCACCGGTTTTGATGTCTTGTTGTAAAGGATTATCTCTTCATTTTTTAGATTTTTTTCTACATCCAAATAAACCCTATATGGATATACATTTATATAGGAATAACCTCTTGTAAAGCACACTACCATCAAAAGTAGAAATAGTTTAAACGTTCGCATTCTTTATTTCCATTTCCAAAATTTTTATATCTCTATCTAACTCCTCTTTTAACTCTTTGTATTCTATTAAAATTTCATCATGGATATCTGAACCAACCTCTTTCAAAGTTTCAATATATGTTATTCTCTCCTCTATCTCATGCCTAAACTCTTCATATTCTCCCAATTGCTCTATTTTTTTCTCATATTCTTCCGAAAATTCACTTTGTCCATAAATTAAAGTTGAAAATAATAATACTCCCAAAATAAGTTTTTTCATTTTACTCTCTCTCCTTCAATTTCTCATCCAAGTACTCTAATTTGGAGTTTAATTTTTTTAAAGAGATTTTGTAATAAGTTTTTCCACCCATTGAATATGTCACTGTTTTAACGTAGCTTAACAATATCAATAATAAAGATAATAGCCATATTTTATTTTTCATCCTTCTCAACTCCTAAAAAATTATTAATCAATATTTAGTGTGCTTATTAACAATATCAACTTTTATATTTTAATGCAGTCCAAATTTGGATTTTTAACATTAAATTTTTCCATAAAAAAATGAGATGCTTATTTTAAAAGTTACCATCCCATTTTTTAGCAATCTTTTATTTTTATCACTGTAAATATTTTTATATTTTTTTGTTTCTCTTCCTTAAAACTGACCTTACTTTTAAAAACTTCAAAAATTCGCCCGTCAAAAATATCTACCTTCTTTAAAATACCATTTTTATAAGCATCTCTATTATTTTGTAGACATATATCTTTTAGTTCCACTGGAAGGTAGCATCCTTCCTCTTTCCCTATTATGTTTTCCTTTGAATCACCCAAAAATTCAGCAAAAGCAATATTTAAATAGTATATCTTCCCCTCTAAATCTGTATATGAAATCATTTCATTTATTTGATCCAATATCTCTTCAAAATTTTTTACTCCATCTTTTTTTAAAACTTTATTTATAATCTTTGAAACTTCTTTCACTACTATTTCACCATTTTTCTACCTTAATATTTTCTTTATCTCAAAATAATCCACTTCCTCTAGAGGAAATGTAGCTTCTATTACAGTTATTTTACCTTTTATCTCTATAAACTCTTCCAAATCAATTTTTTCAAAAATCAATATATTTTTAACACTATTATCTTGTAAATATATTTTTAATGTATATGTCGATACCAAATCATAAATCTCTATCTCTCTTACTTTAAGTTCCTCTTCAACCTCTTCTAAAATAAGTCGTTGAAAAATATCATAAACTATAATATTTTTTTCATTATTTTTTAATTTAAAATCATTTTTAAAATATATATGCCTTTTCAATATCAAAAATATACTTATTCTATCCAAACTATCTATTTTATTATCAAAATAGTTATCTATTAATTTGAAAAGATCTCCGAAAACTTCCTTCTCTTCCATTTTAAATTTTCTATTTATTAAATATATCTCTTTGATTGTGAACTGCTGTTTAAATTCGATTAATTTTAACCGACTCACTAACCCTATAAAACTCTTCTTTGATAAATCAATACTATAACCACTTTTATCTTCTAAATATTTTATAAACTTCTCTGTATCTCCAAACTCTTTTGAATAAGTCTCAAATATATTTTCCACTTTGTTTCTATTACATAGTTCAATTATCTCTTTTATCTCTTCACGAAATACATTGAGAGTAAACTTTTTACCATTTTTTATTACACTTAAATATATTAAAATCTCAATCTGTAATACTATATATGTATGCTCAATCACATTTTTTTTCTTTAGTATCCTTTGAGTTATATTTTGAATTTTTTCGTCAATAATCTCATTAAAGCTATCAAATAAAAAATTATAGATATTTGATAAATATCTTCTTTCCAAAAATATTCTATATAACAATGCGTTAAAAAATATTTTTTTATCTCTTTCTTCTCCCACTAATTTTATACCCTTTGAGTTTAAGCTAAATAACAATAGGTAAAGTCTTGATTTTTCATCTCCACCTTTTCCCTTGCTCCACACCGTACGTGCGACTTTTATCGCATACGGCGTTCCATCATAATTTATGATTAAATTTAATTAATTTCAAAAATTATTGACTTGGGGCTATCCCTCCACCACTTGTTATCATGGTTTCACCAGTACTGTACCCCTGCTCTCACAAGACTAAAGAAATTTCATTGACCTCTCAACTTATATTCATCAACCCTCTAACTAGGATTTTTGTTGTGCCTTGCTTTCCACGTTCCATATTTTCTATCATTAAACCCACTTAGGTCGTTATTTTAAGCCTGTAAGCTGGATATTGCCTGTAACAATATAGTGAATTTCATAACTACGATTTTTACTTTTCACCACTTACCCTACAAATGTAGTTACAACATTTCTATTGTACTCTAGTCTAGACCCTTACATTCATAACTTCGTCAGTGTAAAACACATTCTAACCATATAGATTTGACTCCCGGTCTATCATTATCTCGACCACCTCTGGTTCGCATTTCCTCAGCCTAACTGTTAGGGATAACTCTCAACCGACTTCACCGAGCTTTATACCATTAGATTTAGTTAGAATCTAATCGCATATCGGAGTATCAGAGGAAGCATTTCAGGGCGTTACCCCATCATTCTACTTCTCGAAAATACAGTTCTCTATCTCCTTCACTTAATCTTAAGCTACTTTTAACATGTCATGACTTTTCATCATAAAACGTGTCGCACCATAGTCTAATTTAAACTCTTTTAAGGTATTCCGAACTTTTTTTAAATCTTCAGTTATTGTTCTTCTATTTACTTTTAATCTATAACTTATCTCATTCAAGTTTACAATATCATTCATTAAAAATTCGATTTGGATAATCTTCTCTCTATCATCCTTTTCTATCTCTAAATCGTTTTTTATTTCTCTTCTCCACCCACTATTTTTTCGTATCACTGACTTTAACCCACTTAAATTATCCACACCACAATATTCGTACAGTTCATTGATATACAACCTAATTTTCTTTTCAGATATACCTAGTATCCCTTTTAACTCTTTGACCGTATAATCATCATACTCATAACACTCAAGTATTTTTATATGTATTTTTTTTATTCCCATCGCCCCTCCAAAATTTATCCTTCCAATTCTAGATATTTCTCAGCTTCGTTTCTATTTATTCTAATACCTTTTTTGTACTTAACCACTATGCAATCTTTTTTTAACTCTCCCATTGTTAAAAAAAACTGACTTCTACTCAAGTTAAATCTCTCATGATTCAGAAAACTACTTTGAACATCTCCCTCTTCATTTGAATGTAACAACAAAGTAGCTAGTATATATCCTTTTTTCCCATACTTATGGTGCAGTATATTTATCAGTTGTTTTTTTAGCATCTGCTCCACCAAATTTTTTAACATACCCAACTTATCTTTTTCCAAGCTACTTATAAGGTCCTCACAACTATTCACAAGCAATTTAGTGTTCTCCAAAGCCTCAATCTCTATTGCCAAATCTTTAGTCATATCCCCATATATATTGAATATTTTAAAAAAATTCCCCACCATATCTCCACTCTCAAGATAAACTTCATTATTTACCACCTTTCCATCAGAAAAAATATACCTCACCAATACTTTTCCTTCCAGAATGTTGTAAACCTTATTATCTTCTAAAAACTTGAACTCATTTTTTTCTAATTCCATCTCTTTTTCAGCACATTCCTTTACTATATTTTTATTTGTTATATAATACTAACATGGTGAACTTTTTTTTAAAATTAGAATCTTTTGTAATTTATTTTATCCAAAAATCTCTATATAATAACAGGTGTCAAAGAAATATATCATGGACCTTCATTAATTGCAGTCTTATTTTGGACTATCTTATTTTTAAATACCTGTTATTATTATTTACAATAAGTAACTAGTGAGGTGATTTTTTTATGTATCGCAATCATATTTTAAATAGTTTAACAAATGATGATTTTTCTCAATTAACACACGTTTTTCAACCACAACTGGCTTTAAATTCAAAAAAAGTTACTGGCGTTGAAATTTTAACAAGATGGCAACATACTAATAATACCTATATATCACCTCTAGAGTTTATTAAAGTTGCTGAAGATGAAAATTTGATATGGAAAATAGATTTATTCGCAGTTGAATCTGCTTTAAATTTTATTGATAAAACTAATATAAAAACATCTATAAATTTATCTATTAAAACTTTGGAAAATAAGATGTTTGAAAATATTTTTTCCTCTGTTTTGGAAAAATATAAAAACATTAAAAAAAGTCTTATTGCTATTGAAATTACAGAAACTGTGGAAGCAATTGATATAAAATTGATTCAAAAACACCTCACCTTTCTAAAAAATTTAGGTATACGTATTTTTTTAGATGATTTCAGTATTGATTTCTCAAACTTATTTGCCCTTAGTTCATATCCTATTTCTGGAATAAAGGTTGATAAATCTATCCTAAAACTACTCAATACACCTAATGGTAATAAGATTTTATTTTCTTTTTTTGATTTTTTAAAAAAGTTAGAGTTAGATATTATTTTTGAAGGGGTTGAAAAATCCAGTGAACTATATTTTTTAATGCAAAGTCAAATTCAGAACGTCTATATACAAGGTTTTTACATAAGCGAACCGTTAAATCAAAAAGAATTGATAAACTTTATGAATATCTATTAAAAAAGAGGCCTCTTTATCAGAAGCCTCCTTTTATATTTATACTATTAGATTGTTATATTTTTTTCTGTTTCCACATCAAATAGATGACATTTATCCATTTCAAAATAGAAATTTTCTTGCTGATTAAAACTCGCTCCTGTGGATTTTTCCGCTGGAATTCTTGCTGTATACTGTGCATCCCCTATAAAGAAATAGATAAACTCTTCATTTCCCATCTGTTCCACTATATTTACTTTTCCAACCAATGACGAATCGCTTGGCTTTGCCGTATTTTTATTCCCTACATTCTCTGGTCTTATTCCAAACCAAACTTCTCTCCCCACATAGCTTTTTACCTTTTGAGCTTTCTCTTTTGGTAACTCCAATTTGTTTCCATTAGGCAACTTCACCAATGTTTTTTCTCCTTCTGAAATTAAAGAAACTTTTACTATGTTCATTGCTGGAGATCCTATAAATCCTGCCACAAACTTATTTGCTGGAGCGTTATATAAATTTAATGGTGTGTCCACTTGCATAATTTTTCCATAGTTTAATACACAAATTCTATCTCCCATTGTCATTGCTTCAACTTGGTCATGCGTAACATAGATCATTGTCGCATTTTGTCCCTCTTCTTTCAATTGCTTATGGAGCTGAGTTATTCTTACCCTCATAGAAACTCTTAATTTTGCGTCTAAATTTGACAGTGGTTCATCAAATAAAAATACCTCTGGTTTTCTTACAATAGCTCTCCCTACCGCTACCCTTTGTCTCTGACCTCCAGACATCTCTTTTGGTTTTCTATCTAAAAGATCTGTGATTTCAAGTTTTTCAGCTGCTTCTTTAACCCTTTTATCAATTTCATTCTTAGGAACCTTAGCCATTTTAAGTCCAAATGCCATATTGTCATAAACTGTCATATGTGGATAAAGAGCATAGTTCTGAAAAACCATTGCTATTCCTCTATCTTTTGGAGGTAAGTCATTAACTAGCTTTTCTCCTATATAGATTTCCCCACCTGTAATCTCTTCTAAACCTGCAACCATTCTAAGAGTAGTTGACTTTGCACAACCAGATGGTCCTACAAATACCATAAACTCTCCATCTTTGATGTTAAGGTCGATACCATGAACTGCTTTAAATCCATTAGGATATTGTTTTTCTACTTTTCTTAATATTACTTCTGCCATATTAATTCTTCCTCCTTATTTTTTACTAAATCTGAAGTCATTATATAGCATTTTTTATTTTTTTACAACAGTTTTTGTTTATTTTTAATTCTTTTTTTACAATTATTTTACAATTAGTCATTAAACAAGAAGGTTGTATATGTATAATATTCTAATTTTTCATTATAAATTTTAGCCTTTTCTGGCATAAAATTAAAAATATCTGGATAATCTTGCATTTCAAAACATATTCCATTGTGTTTTTTCTCTAAAAAATTCCCTGTATAAATAACTGCTACGGGTTCACTAGATTTTACCTTTAAACTCCTTCCAGATTTTTCATCTTTTAGTTCAACATCAAAATTATATTTTTTAGATAGCTCAAAAGGATGATCAATACCACCTCCAACAATCTCTATCTGTTTATGTGACAACTCCAGTATATCTTTTAATTTTTCATAACTTTCAAATTTAATAAAATTATTCTCTCTTTCCATTTTTATAGGAAGCGTACTCTCATCTACCCATCCATAGCCTTTTGCATTAATTTTTAAAAATTGTTCCTCTATGTTATATTTACTATCCCCACTCAAATTAAAATATGTATGATTAGTTAGATTTATATAGGTATCTCTATCACTTTTTCCAAAATATTCTATTTTTAATCTGTTTTTTTCTAAAGTATAAACAACTTTAAAGTCTACCTCTCCCGGAAATCCATTTTCTAAATGTAAACTTTTGTATGTTAAAATTAAAATACCCTTTTCCCCTTCCGCTCTTACTTCCCCCTTCCACACTTTAGTATTTAATGCATTTGAACCCCCATGTAAATTATTCCCACCATTATTTTTTTCAAGTTCAAAAACTTCATTTCCTATTTTTAAAATTCCACATCTTGTTCTTCCTGCAACTCTTCCTGTTATACATCCATAAAAATATTCATTTTTTTCATATTCTGCTAAAGTTTTATATCCTAAAACTATATTTTCAAATTTACCATTTTTATCGGTCGTTTTTAAAGATTTTATAATTCCACCCAAAGAAATAATTTCTAAATTTATAAATTCATTTTCTAAATTATATAAAAATACCTGCTCATTATTAACCGTTTTTCCAAACTCTATAACATTTAACTTCACACTTCATCCCTCCACATATTTTTTTTGAACAAATTATGTCTTACAACTGATATTGGATTATATGTGTGCATTTCATCCAACATATTTGAAACTATCAAGTCATATTTTTGCTCTTCTAAAGTAACCCTTTGTAACTCCAATTTTAAGGTATTCAGAAGTAACCTTTCCTTAAATAACTCTCCCACCAGTATTATTTTTTCTGGATTTATCAAAGATATTATCATATCTATACTATGAGCAATTGTAACCATAGCCTCAGTGCTCACTTTTGTACTTAAAAAATCTCTCTCTTTAACTCCCTGTAAAATATCTAAAATACCTATACTTCCTTTTGTAATAAGCGTCTCTTTCAAAGAGCTGTAATTATTCAATTTAACCATGGAGATAAGCCTATTTATAATAGCTTTATTTGAAGCCTCCGCCTCTAGACACCCTCTTTTCCCACAGGAACATCTTCTTAAGCTACTTCTATCCATAACCACATGACCAATCTCTCCAGAAATAAAACCATGTCCTGACAGTAAATTTCCATTTACAAAAATTGAACTCCCAATGCCCTCTGACACATTTAAAACTACATAATTTTCGCTTTCTTTAGCCCCTCCAAAATATTTTTCTGTCAATGCCATAGCTCTAACATCATTTTCTATCAATATTGGTATATTAAATCGCTTTTCAATTATATCTCTTATATCAATTTTTTTTCTCTTATAATGAGGAGAAAAAACAATAACTCCTTTTTCTGAATTTATGAGTCCTGTTATTGCCATGGATATAACTTTTATTCCTTTCTCCTCCTGCAACTCCTTTTGAATAACCTTTTCTAAATAATCAATTAACTCCTTATTTTCTGCTATTTTATAGCTTTTTGTTTTAAATATCTCCCCCGCCACATTACCAACTGAAATTACCACCGATATAGGGGTCAAAGATATTCCTAAAATTTTTCCTACCCAATGTTTATTCAACGATAAATCTATTGCTCGTCGCCCACCAGTTGATTCTCTTTGTGAAACTTCTAAGATTACCCCATATCGAAGTAGTGGTTCAATTGATTTTGTTATAGCAGCTGGAGTTAACTCTAGCTCTTCTGCTATTCTCTTTCGAGATATTTTATCTTTATTTTTTATCATCTCCAATATTCTCAATTGAGATTGTGTAAATTCCATATTTTCCTCCCTAATTCTATATAATTTATAATACCCCCATGCAACTCTTCAAGTCAATGTATTTAACATTAACTTTTTTTACTTTTTTAATTAACTTTGTTTTAAAATTACATTTTTACTTTGTAAGTAATCCATTTTTAAAGTATACTCAAATCAAAACAGTAAAACAAAGGGGAGATTATTTATGGAACTTATCAATAACTTAGTAAAAAACTTTAAAAAAGAGTTTAAAAAAGAAGAGGGAATTTCAACTGAAGTTTTTTTTGCTCCAGGTAGAGTCAATTTAATTGGGGAACATATCGATTACAACGGTGGAAAAGTTTTTCCATGTGCATTAGATTTTGGTACTTATGCTGTTGTCACTAAAAGAGAGGACAAAACTTTTAGAATGTATTCTGAGAATTTTAAAAATTTGGGGATTATCGAGTTTTCTTTAGATTGTTTAGTATATGATAAAAAAGATGACTGGGCTAACTATCCTAAAGGGGTTATAAAGACTTTTTTAAATTCTGGTTTTGATATAGATAGTGGATTTGATGTTCTATTCTTTGGAAATATACCTAATGGCGCTGGTTTGTCATCTTCAGCTTCTATCGAAGTCCTAACCTCAGTAATTCTTAAGACTCTATTTAATTTGAACATTGATATGATTGAAATGGTTAAACTTAGCCAAAAAACAGAGAATGAATTTATTGGTGTCAATTGCGGTATAATGGATCAATTCTCTATTGGAATGGGTAAAAAAGATCATGCTGTTCTTCTGGACTGTAACACACTTGAATACAGCTATGCTCCATTTATTTTAAGTAACACCTCCATTATTATTGCAAACACAAATAAAAGAAGAGGTCTTGGTGAATCTAAGTACAACGAAAGAAGAGATTCTTGTGAAAGTGCTCTGAAAGATTTAAAAGAAAACGGTGTCAACATTGATACTCTTTGTGATATGGATTCAGAAATGTTTGAAAATACAAAACATTTTATAAAATCTGAAGAAGCAATACCCAGAGTAAGACACGCTGTCACTGAAAACGAAAGAGTTCTAAAAGCTATGAAATGCTTAAAAAACGGAAATGTATCAACTTTTGGAAAACTTATGAATAGCTCTCATAAATCTTTAAAAGAGGATTATGAAGTTACTGGTATTGAACTTGATAGTTTAGTTGAAGCTGCTTGGAAGGAAGAGGGAACTATTGGTTCTAGAATGACAGGAGCAGGATTTGGTGGATGTACAGTATCTCTTGTTAAAAATGATTGCATTGAAAAATTTATTGAAAATGTTGGAAAGAAATACAAGGAAAAAACAGGTTTAGAAGCTACATTCTATATTGGAAATCCAGGTGATGGAGCTAAAAAGTTAGGTGATTTCTAATGATTTACTCTTTGATACAAGAACTTTTAAATTATGGGCTACAAAAGAGATTAATCGATTCATCTGAAGAGATTTATTCAAGAAATCTTTTACTTGATGTTCTCTCCTTAAATGATTGGAAATACGAAGATGCTAAAACAGGAAGGGATATCGAAGTTATACTTTTAGATTTTTGCCACTGGGCTACTAAAAATAATTTAATCAATGACTCTCCGGCAGAAATGGAGCTTTTAGATACTAAGCTAATGAATTGTATCACTCCTAGACCAAAAGAAGTTATCAATAAATTTAATGAGGACTTTAAAATTTCATCTGAAAAAGCGACAGCTAATTACTATGAATTCTCAAAAAATACAAACTACATTAGAGAGGCCAGAATAAAACGAAATCTACATTGGTTTTCAAATACACCTTATGGTAACTTAGAGATAACTATCAATTTAGCCAAGCCTGAAAAAGATCCTAAGGATATCGAAAGAGAAAAACTTATGCCCAAATCTTCATATCCAAACTGTCTTTTATGCTTAGAAAATGTTGGGTATAGTGGAAGACTCAATCATCCAGCTAGGCAGACTCATAGAGTTATCCCTATGAATTTGAAATCTGAAAATTGGTATTTCCAATTTTCTCCGTACGTTTATTATAATGAACATTCTATTGTCTTCTGTGGTGAACATAGACCTATGAAGATAAATAAAGATACTTTTGACCGACTCTTAGAATTTATCGAAATTTTTCCACACTATTGTGTGGGTTCTAATGCTGATTTACCAATAGTTGGGGGCTCTATTCTATCTCACGACCATTATCAAGCTGGTAAACACGTATTCCCTATGGAGAAAGCTCCGATAGAAAATACATTTACAATGAAAAACTTCCCTGAAGTCGATTGTGGAACTATTAAATGGCCTGTATCTGTTATTAGAATCTCTTCAAAAGATAAGAAAACTCTGTCAAAAGCAGCCGAATATATTTTTGAAAAATGGAAAAATTATAGTGATGAAAGTGTAAATATCCTAGCTTATACTGGAGATATTCCACATAACACAGTCACACCTATTGCTAGAAAATCTGGAAATAAATATCAAATAGACTTAGCACTGAGAAATAACCGAACTTCATCCGAGCACCCTTTAGGTATATTTCATCCACATTCTGAAGTTCACAACATAAAAAAAGAAAATATTGGGCTTATCGAAGTAATGGGACTTGCCATTTTACCGGGAAGACTTCAAGAGGAGATGACTCTTTTAGAAAAGGAACTAAAAAAACCAGATTGGATAACAACCTTAAAAGAGAACCCTATTCTTAATAAACATTATGAGTGGATTAAAAATATAGTATCTAAAAGAGATGAGACTATAACATCCGATATTTTAAAAGAGGAGATTGGAAAAACTTTCTCCATAGTTTTAGAACACGCAGGTGTCTTTAAAAGGAATACTCTAGGAAAAAAAGCTTTTAAAAAGTTCACTGACACATTATAATATCCTATATAACTATTGTAGCGAGGATATATATGGATAATTTAAACAAAAAGTGGTACGTTTACATTTTGAGATGTGAAAATAACTCTCTATACACAGGTATCACTACGGATGTTATAAAGCGATTTCAGCAACACATAGCTGGAAAAGGAGCAAAATACACAAAAATTTATAAACCAATAAAGATTGAGGCAATCTTTATCAAAGAAAATAGGTCTGAAGCTTCTAAAGAGGAACTTAGAATTAAAAAATTGACTAAGCGAGAAAAAGAGAGATTGTGCAAAAATAGTTTTAGTGATATACTCAAAACAAATAATTAACTAGGGGGCACTTTAATGTTCGAAACCTTTTTTTCAGAGATTTCTTTAATCAATTTTATATTTTTAGCTTCCGCTTGTTTTTGTGCAGCTTTTGTTGACGCTATTGCCGGTGGAGGTGGATTGATTAGTTTACCAGCCTTTTTAGCTGCGGGACTTAATCCACATATGGCACTCGGAACAAATAAACTTGCAGCTTTTTTCTCAAGTAGTGGAAGCGCCTTTAAGTTTGCTCGTTCAGGAATGATAAATTGGGCTTTAATTAAATACCTAATTCCTTTCTCTTTTATTGGAGCTATTCTAGGAGTTAAAGCGGTTATTTTAATTGATTCAAAATATCTCTATCCTATTGCATTTTTTCTACTTGTTTTTGTTCTTATCTATACTTTAAAAAACAAAAATTTGGGTAATCATGACAATTTTCAAGGAGTAAATTCTAAAAACCTAAAACTTGGAATACTTATGGCATTTTCTCTTGGATTTTATGATGGATTTTTCGGTCCAGGAACGGGGTCATTTATAATATTTGGGTTTATTGAAATTTTTAAATTAGATTTTATTAGAGCCAGTGGAAATTCAAAATTTTTAAATTTAGCTAGTAATGTTGCTAGTGTTATCACATTCATGTACTATGGTAAAATTGTATATATGTATGCTCTTACAGTTGGAATCGTAATGCTAATTGGTGCTAGTTTTGGTGCTAAAGTTGCTGTCACAAGAGGAACAAAATTTATACGCCCTGTTTTTCTTATTATAACAACTATTGTTACAGCTAAAATGGCTCTAACTTTTTTACAACAAGTATAAATATACTCAAATAATAAAAACCCTCTTTTTAATCAGAGGGTTTTTTATTTCCTAATTTCCTAAAATATTCCCTTTTTTGTCGTAGTTATCCACTGCTGCCCCACCTAATGCTCCAACACCTGCTCCTATTAAAGCGCCTTTAGAATTTCCCGAAATCGCCGTTCCAACTAACGCCCCAGCTCCAGCTCCTACCAATGCACTTTTTTCTCTAGATGTCATGTTTGAGCAACCTACTAACATTAAACCTAAAATTGAACCTACAAGTAATTTTTTCATTTTAAAGACCTCCTAAATTAAATCAATACAACCATTTATCTCTTTATACTATCTAATTTTAGAATTTCCTTGCTATTAAACTAACTCTCTCAACAATTTAGCCAATTGGTCTGGACAAGATGTTCCTCTCTCTGAGCAATCAATCCCTTCCAGTTTTTGTATTACATTTTCCACTTTCATGCCTTCAACCAACTTTTCAATAGCAACAGTATTTCCGTCGCATCCTCCAAAAAATTGAATTTTTTCAACAATATCTCCATTTAACTCTATACCGATTTTTTTTGCACAAACACCCTTTGTTTTCAAAATTTTCATTTCCCAAAATCTCCCTTTTAAATTCTTCTTAAAAATATGCGAGTTTAATATGAATCGTATCCTGAACAATTTTCAATCTTATCCATAGTTATTTTTTCTAATTCCTCTTTTATTTTCAAATTAACTCCCTCTAATTTACATCTTAATCCACATGAAGCCATTTTAGAAGCTGTACAACTCGTCTTGTCTTCAAAACATCCATTGACTTTAATTCCACCCTCTAAAACCTCTATTATATCGTATACACTTATATCTTTAGGTCTTTTTGCTGCTATATAACCACCTTTTGCACCACGAAATGATTCTACTAAATCAGATGAAGTTAACTTCCCAAGAATTTTAAGTGTAAACCTTATAGAAACACCTGAAATTTCTGAAATCTCCTTTGCATCCATTTTTCTATTTGTTTCACACAATAAAAGTACAATTCTTATCCCGTAATCAACTTCTCTACTTATTAACATTGCTCCTCCATTTTTTTTAATTTCAATACCAATATTGTAGACCATTTTTTAGTATAAATCAATACATATTTTATATAATTTAAACTAGTTAAATAATATAAAAAATAGTATGACTATGAAATCTACTATAAAAATTTTGGTAAGAAGATTTTTCCTATACATTGGATTACTAAATAATCTAATATAATCGTTAATCCCTAAGTAACCTCTATATTTTTCATTCATAAAAAAATATGTAAATGCGTCAAAAGTCAGCACTATTAGGTTATATACCATTAACCTCTGAACCATATCAGCCTCCTTAAACTCTTCGATATAATAATATATTACTTTATGTATCATATAATGTCAAATATTTGAAGATTACTATATTTTAAATTGAATTTTTGATTAAAATGAATTATAATGATATCAGTTAGTATAATATCTATAATATAAATAAAGTATCAATCTATAAGGGGGAGAGCTATGAGTTTTTTATTTAAACTTTTTAACAATAAGGACATCAAGGAACTCGAAAAAATCAATCTAACTTTAAATAAAAAGTTACAAAATCTTCAGAAAGAATTGGAGGAGAAAGAAGTTCTTATTAATAATTACTCTTCTTTGCAATCTAAGCCAAATACTGACTATTCTAAGCAATGGCAACTTATGGAAAAAAATCTTAGAAATCTACAAGAAGAAAATAGAATATTAAAGGAGAACTTCATTAAATTGAGTAGAATTATTCCAAGAGAGCAGTGGAAATACTCTTTTTTAGTTGATTTGCACCATTTTTATTCAGCTAATAAATTTGTAAGTATCAGAGAAAAGCTTTTAGAAGCTGGCATTAAATATTTACAAGAAATTGAGGAAGAGATGTTTTCGACTCTTTTAAAAGATGAGCGTTATGTACAAGAGGGACTTCAAAAATTTTTAGATTATAAGAATGGAATTATTGATTGGGATGTAAAAACTTTCTTGATAAAAGGCGATAAAATAACTAAAATTTATCAAAAATCTAGGAAATTTTTAAACATTTTATCTGAACAAAATATTGAGTTTATGGCTGATTTAGATTCTTTTGATTTTCAATCTCTCACTGAGTTTGGATTTTCTCAAGAGGATATAAACACTTTTAAACAAAAATATGAATCATATAATGCCGAAAGAAAAATATAATAGCTTTTACCTAGTTTCTATATTAGGCGTAGAGTTTTGGGGAGGAAATTTTGATGAGTACATATAAATTATGGTGCAACTACCTTAGAATTGATAGATTTATTTATCCAGATGAAAAAAAATTAAAATTTTTAAATTTTTGTCAGGAAAATAATGTAATTTACCTATCTGAAATAGATGAGGAATTACTAACTCAATACTCCAAAGTACCTGGGGTTGGTCCTGGAAGGATTGCAGATATAAAAAACGATCTATCTGAGATTGTCGAAAGATTTTCAAAACAAAAAACTTTTAAAAAAATTGTTGATTGTCGTCTAGACAAGATAATTTTTAATATCAAACATATCGAAGGGATTACTGTTGGAGAATTTTTAAACTATAACCAAAAAGATATCGATTCTATGCAACTATCTAACAATGAATTGGAAAGAATCTACGAAATATGTACTACCACTCTTCCTTTGGAAGAAACTTTGAAAAAAATTAAAACTACTCTTTCTCGAGATGACATTCAACTTTTAGTTGATAGGCTTGAAAATAATAAAACTTTAGAGGAGATTGGCACTCTAAGAAATATCAGTCGTGAACGAACTCGACAAATTGAAATAAAATTGAAGCAAATTATTGCAAATATATTTAAAAATACAAATCTAAATATCGCATTGAAAATTGAAGCTGACTTCAAAGATGAAATATCTTTAGATGAGATGTATGAACTTTTTGGTGCAGATTATCGTTTTTTAGTTAGTTTTTTAAAAAGAAATGAGATTTTTTCAAGACCTTTCTATATAGATTTCTTGGATTTATTTCTTTTCGATAGAAGAGAGCGTTTCTTTAAAATTTTCTACTCATTAGAATTTACTAATATTTTAACCACAGATAATGTCAAAACAATTAGAAGTAGTTTTAAAAGTTTTAAATGGATTACTCAAGATGAAATTGAAAAAATCATAACAAAATTAGGTTATGAGAAGCATGGCAAATATTATGTTCAAAATAGTGGATATAAAGATATTTTAGAACTTTATTTTGTCAAATTAGTTTCTCACCCCCTAAGAGTAGATGAAAATACAATTAAACTGATTATTGAGGATATTAATTCTCGATTAGACTATAATCTTTATTCCGACGAAATCAAAAATATGAATGATAACACCGCTATTTACTTGGCACGTAGATTGGAAGGTCTACTTTCAAGAATAGACGGTATTATAATGACTGATTCTAGAACTTATATCCATATAAATAAAATAAAATACAATGTCGAAGAGTTTTTGAATCTGAAAGATATTATTCTTTCATTTAATGAAAATTATATTGACAGTATTGCTGTTTATAAAAACCTAGAAACTATACTAAATAGTATTGGAATTTACTCTGATCATGTTTTTTATTCACTATTTAAGTACCATTTTGCTCAGGAACTAAATTTGAGTACAAATGGTAACAGTAGAGTTCTAACAATTGGAGAACAAGGCTTTAACAGAGTGGATGAATTAGAAAAATTTATTGAAACCGAAGGAAAAATTTTAGAAAAAAACTATATTCAAGAAAAGCTTAATTATTCCAACGTTTCTTTAAATAATGCTATCGACAACTCAAATAAGATTATAAGTTTTGATAGATCTTTTATAGGATTAATAAACTTTGTTCAAATGTCAAAGCACGAGATTGAGCTTTTTAAAGAACTCGTTGCCTCTAATGATAATGATGGAAACGTATCTATTCCAGAATTGATAAGTAAGATAAATCTTAATAAAAGTTTCAAAACTTTTATTAAGAAAAATAATATAAATAAGTACTTTATTGCTTCTTTAGTTAGATATTATTTTCCTGAATATAAAGGTGGTTGTAACTTACTGAGTAAAAAAAGTATTACAAAATGATTAGAGTCTGGTTAAATCTAGACTCTTTTTTCTTTTAACTTCTAAACTTCTTGAAAATTTAACTGAAATGATATAATATTTAACTAAGTCAAATTTTTGGAGTATAACTATGAAATTTTTAATTACTGATTACTTTTTTAAAGATATTCCCACTGAAAAAAATGAAAAAGTTCTCAATAAACTCTATTTCTTTTATAAAATAATCAAGAACTATAAAATTTTATCCAGTAAGCTTCCCAAGGGGTTTTGGATAAAAAAAATTGTGGGGAGTAATTCTCTTTATGAGTTTAGAGTTGATAGCGGTGACCGTATCTTTTTTCTTTTCAATAGCTTTTCAAGAGAAGATTCTCAAGGAAACCTTATTTTCCTGATGTACTCTTCACATGATATGGCTGTGAAAAAAGCCAAACGTAAAGAGATCAGTGAAAGTTCTTTGAAAGAGTTTGTAATTTTTGACCAAGAGAACAATATAGTATCTATTGATGAAAATTTCTTTAACTATAATAATTTAATCACCTATGAGATTATTGAGGATTCACATTTTATAGAAAACTTTTATAATAAAAAGTATAAATACTACTATTTAAATGATGAACAATATTCATGCCTTGTGGATTTCCCACCTCACTTTATCGCTGGGAGTGCTGGAAGTGGTAAAAGTACAATAACTTTGAGAAAACTTTTAAATTTGGAGGAAAACTACAAATTTTATAATATATCTAAAATTTTATACCTGACATCCAATAAATATTTAAAAGACAACTCCTTCGAACAATATCTTGAATTTAGAAAAGAGTGCAAAGAGATTGCTAAGTTTTTTACTTTAAAAGAGTTTATATGTCAAAACTTACAAATCTCTTCAAAACAAATTGTTGAATTTAACAAATTTAAAGAATTTTTCATTTTTTCTTATCCCAATAGAAAAAAGTTTAATCTTTCTATTGAAGAGATATATTCCGAAATAAATGGTATCATCAAAGGTCTGATGATCAAAGGAAATGCCGATAATTGGAATAGAGATTTAACCCGACACTCCATCTCTTTAGAAGACTATTTGAATTTGAGTTCTAAGTATTCAACATTAGATAGAGAAAGTCGTATATTTTTTTATGAAGTCTGTAAAAAGTATAATCAATGGCTAAAAAACAATAATCTTTTTGATTTAAATGACCTCTCTTTAAAACTTTTGAAAAAAAATATACAATTTGATTTCATTATAATAGATGAAATTCAAGATTTAACTGAATTACAGATTTTTACCTTAACCTCTCTTGTTAAAAATAAAGAAAATCTATTTTTAGCTGGAGATATTCACCAAATGATAAATGCTACTTTCTTTAATTTTGAAAGAATGAAAAATCTTTTTTATTCTAAATACAACAAAAAAGTCAATATAAAAATTCTTTCTAAAAACTATAGAAGTTGTAAAAAAATTGTAGATTTAGCAAATTATTTCGCAAAACTTAGAAGTTCATACATTGGAAATTTAGGAAATGACGATTACAAAGAGATTTCCATTCAAAAAGATGGGGAAGTCAACCTAACAGGAGTTAATTTTTCTCTACTTGAAAAAGCACAAAATGATGCGAATACTGCTATCGTTGTTCCTGATAATAAAACTAAAGCGGACCTTCTCGAGCAGCTTCAAAATAAACATAGGGTTTTTTCTATTCAAGAGATTAAAGGACTGGAATATAACAATATAATCTGTTATAACTTGTCATCTACATATAAACTCCAATGGGAAAAGATTTTTTCTAAAGCTACTAAACATGACCAAAAATATAGAAAATATTTCAATATTTTTTATGTTGGAATTACAAGAGCACAAGAAAATCTAATCATTATGGAATCCAATATCGAAAATAATAAAGTTCTAAAGGAGCTCCATAACTTCTTAACCCCAAACAACAATATCAATATAATAAAAAATACAGATAATACCCTTAAAGAACGCGAAAGTTGGTTAAAAGAGGGAATTAAGCTTTATAAACTGGAGCAATTAAGTGAAGCACAATATGCCTTTGAAAAAGCTGGAGAGCCAACATGGATTTTGGAGAGAGAGCTTGAAAGTGATATATCCGAACTCAATTTTAAAAATGCAACTACTAAGCTCTCAAACAAAGCATTAAAAAGTAAAGAGGTTTTTTATAGAAAATTAATAATTGATACAGCTATTGAAAATGCTCTGTTCTTTAGTGCTGCCGAATGTAATCGTACTTTTGGAATAGCGTACAAAGATAAAGAGATTAAAGAAGGGATTAAAAAGGGAATCTCGGAAAATAAATACACTCAAAAAGAACTCCAAAAAATCATTCAACTTTATAAAGAAAGAAAAGATTCAAGTTTCGTAGGAGACTTACTTTTAAAAATGAAAAGGTTCAATGAAGCACTAATATTTTATCAAACCTTAAATAATGCTTCTGGTATAAGACTGGCTCGTTGTGGAATTTTAGAAGATCACTTTAAAGAGCTTCCAAACTTTCAAGAAAAAGTTGCAGAGTTAGATGAAATTATTCTAAATAAAAATATAAATAGCTTTGATAAAAAAGATAAATTGACCGCTCTACACAGAGCACTTCTAATAAAATCTGATCCTGTACTCTTTGAAATGATACTGCATTTGGGTGGTAACCTAAATACCTTTATTAAAGGTAAAGAGTTAGTTCCCTTTTACTGTTTATACACTATGAAACTATCTAAAGAGCTTCAATTAAAATTTTTAGATATTTTTATTAAATTCAAATTTAATTTTGATAATAAGTTATTTTTTCCAATGTATTTAAAAAGTATTCCAGTCTTCAAATTTTTAGTATATAGAAAAACTTTTGATTTAACTGCTTACCAAGAGATAATTGATCAATTACTCAATAATTCAGCAGATATTTCTAATAGCCTAGAAAAAAGGAAATTAATTTTATATAAGAATATAATAAAAAACTACAAAAATAAAAGGAGAATTTATGAACAAGAAGCAAAACTTACTTAGAACAACTTTAGGTTCTTTCTTTATCGAAAGCGACCTTATGGGGGGGCTTGTAGGAGAAAACAGACTAATCACAATTTCTGGAAAAGTTAACAACCCTGGTATCTATGAGATTCCTGAAAATGCTACCCTAAGAGATATCCTAGATATTGCAGGCGGAATGAAAAATGGAAAAGATTTTAAAGCGGCTCAATTTGGATTACCTTTCGGTGGATTTGCCACTAAAGAATCACTGAATGAAGTTGTTGACTTCGATTATTTTTTCGATTCAGAGCATCCTAAAGCATTAATTATTTTATCTAACGAAAGTTGTATCGTTCAGTTCGCTAAATATTATATTGAGTTTATTTTAGGAAAATTATCAAAAGGTGAATATAGAGAATATCTTATTGCTAAATTTGAAATAGAGAGATCTTGGAGAGTTTTGGATAGAATTTCTAAAGGTAAAGGAAATATGAGAGATCTTTATCTTTTAAGACAACTCTCTAAAAATATAAAAGAAACTACACAACAAAAACATAATCTAATTGAAGAGGCACTTGATGCTTTCTATCATGAGTTTGAAGAACATATTGAAGAGCATAGATGTTATACTGGAGAGTGTCCTCAACTAGTTAAATTTAGAATCACAAGTAAATGTATTGGGTGTACTGCTTGCGCTCGAGTTTGCCCCGTTCATTGTATCGAAGGAAAAGTAAAAGAAAGACACCGTATTGATATAGAAAAGTGTACTCACTGTGGTCAGTGTGTTGCCGCCTGTCCTGTGAATGCAATC
The DNA here is from genome assembly GCF_977044495.1 of Cetobacterium sp. NCBI lineage: Bacteria > Fusobacteriati > Fusobacteriota > Fusobacteriia > Fusobacteriales > Fusobacteriaceae > Cetobacterium > Cetobacterium sp. The sequence goes on from NZ_CDRRQU010000014.1 coordinate 23,783, forward strand.
AATGAGGGAGATAATAGTTTAAAGTTCCTTAGAGACCTATCTACACCTGGAAAAATCGTTATCACTCAGATGGCACCAGCTGTTAGAGTTGCTCTAGGTGAGGCTTTCGGATTTGAAGCAGGAGTTAATATTGAAAAGAAAATAAATGGAGCACTTAGAATGCTAGGAGTAGACTATGTTTTTGATACTACTTGGGCAGCGGACCTGACTATAATGGAAGAAGCTACTGAGTTCCAACAAAGATTAGAGGCTTTTTTTAAGGGAGATGACAAAGTTAGACTACCAATACTTACATCTTGTTGCCCTGCTTGGGTTAAATTTATTGAACAAAGCTATCCCGATATGCTTGACGTTCCTTCAACGGTTAAATCTCCTATGCAAATTTTCTCTACAATCGCTAAAGATATTTGGGCTAAAGAAAAAGGATATAAAAGAGATGAAATTACAACTGTTGCTATTATGCCATGTTTAGCTAAAAAATATGAAGCCTCAAGAGAGGAGTTCTCAAGAGGAGATAATTATGATACCGATTACGTTATTACAACAAGAGAGCTGATAAAGATTTTAAAGGAAACTGAAATCGATTTAAATACAGTTGAAGAGGAGGAGTTCGATAATCCGTTAGGAGAGTATTCTGGAGCAGGTATTATTTTTGGTAGAACCGGTGGAGTTATTGAAGCTGCTACTAGGTCTACTATTGAAATGATTACAGGTGAAAGAATTGACAATATTGAGTTTGAAGCTCTAAGAGGTTGGGATGGATTTAGAAGCTGTGACTTAACAATTGGACATATTGAATTAAGAATTGGTATTGCTCACGGGCTTGAAGAAGCTAAGAAAATGCTAGATAAAATTAGAAGTGGAGAAGAGTTCTATCATGCTATTGAAATAATGGCTTGTAAAGGTGGTTGCGTCGGTGGAGGTGGACAGCCTAAAGCTATTAAAAAACAGGAAACTCTTGAGAAAAGAGCACAAGGTCTTAACAGTATCGACGTGGCTTCTGAATACAGAAGATCTCATGAAAATCCACAAGTTCTGGCTATTTATGAAAAGTATTTAGATTATCCTTTAAGCCGAAAAGCTCACGAACTTCTACATACAAAATACTTTCCAAAAATAAAAACACATAGGTAGTGCAATTATAAAATATAGGAGGTTTCAATGAAACATAATAAATATCTTTCACTTTTGGCTCTATCTTTCCTTCTAGGAAATTATGCTTATTCAGATGACATACCTACGTCTAAAATAGATGTAGATATTATGGTGAAAAAAAATCTCATTGAAAATATTATAAATAATCAATTACCATACACAATTGAAGATTCGGGTTCTGGAAGTCAAATTTTTAATGGAAATAAAAATAACTTACTGGGATTTGGTCTTGATATTCTTGGGAGTGTAGATAAAAAATTCTCTCAATTTTCGGAGTCCTTTCTTTGGGCTTATAAAATAAATCGTTCTCCTATTAATTTTTCAGCTCAAGAGCAGGAAGTTAAAGCTACTACTAATATAAATGGAAATTTCAAAGCAAGCTGGAGTAGGGAAAGCCAAAGCACAGAAATTGCACTGAATGGTACTGCTGGAATTTCAAGTATCGTCAGTATATCTCCTAATTGGCAAATAAATGCCAACAGTACACCTTTTTTAAATATATCTAATAATAATTTACCATTAGCTTTAAATATTTATGGTCTAAATCTAAAAACTGATATAAATATAGGAGATAGTCTAGAAAAAAGTATCGTTTCAAAATTAAGAGTAGCTACAAAAGAGCTTGATTCAAAAATTCAAGCTTTTGATTTGAGAGCACTCGTTGAAAAGTATTGGTTACAATTCAAAGAACCTATATTAATTAATCCTGAGTATAAACTTTGGCTGACAGTCAATCCAAAGTCTGGAAGATACTCTAACTTAGTTACTACTGATAATAACTTAGGTATCAAAGTAGGTAGTGATGTAGATTTTCATCTATATTTTGGTGAAAAACCCCCAGCACTGAACCTTACAACGCTCCCTAGTATGAACTTTGGTTTTGTAAATGATTCTTTCAATATTGTTTTACCAATTTCAAGCTCATACAAGAGTTTAAATGAGATTATAAATACAAATATAGCCAATAAAGATATTAACTTAACATCTGCTATATCTTCAAATATAAAAAACATAAATATTTCTTCAAAAGATTCCACTTTACACGCCACTGGTGATTTCACTCTATCTATTTTTGGCTTCTTACACCCAAGTGGAACTATAAAAGCTGATGTTAAACCTATCTTTAATAACGAAACAGGAGTTTTAAGTGGGGATAATTTTAATTACACATTGGAAACTAATAGCCTTATACTTAAAATAGGAAATTATTTTTTCAAAAATAAAATACTCAACCTAATAAAAAATAACTATCTATCTTTTGATCCAGCAAATGAAATGAAATTAGCCCAAAATTATCTACAGACAAAGGTTGAAAATATTGAACTTGAAAAAAATGTAAATTTAAAATCTACTATCAATACCTTTAAAATTGTGGGGTTAAATTTGACTGATGACTCTATATCTGCGATTTTCAATACTACTGGTCAGGCAACCATTGAAATATCGGAGTAAAGTTTCATAAATAAAATAAAAAATAGAGGAGAGTAATTCTCCTCTATTTTTGTGTCAATATTCTTATTACTGCTTTCGATATCTCCTTAGTATTTATCTCTGATTCAAATTTTCTATTTCGTATAAGATTTATAAACTCTTCTAATTCATAAATCATACTATTTTCTTCCTGAGACACACTTATATTTTCAATTTTTCCGTCTCTATAATGTATCTTTACATCTTGAATATTAGAGATACTATCTATTAAAATTGATCCATTTTCTCCTTGAATTTCACTTCCTATATAACTGTTTGTTATCTTTGAATAAACTATTACTCCAGCCATATTTTTATACTCTAAAAGTGCACTTCCAATACCTGAAACTCCACTATCTACAATATAATTTATCACTTTAGTATTCATTGGAATACCAAAAAGTCTCAGTGCAAAATACAATGGATAAACACCTATATCTAAATGTGCTCCCCCTCCAAATTTAGGATTAAAAATATTTGTCACTTCCCCTTTTTTTAAATTATCATACCTTGACGAATATTGACAAAAACTTCCTATAAAGCCTCTTATCTTTCCTATTTTATAAAGATTTTTTTCAATAGATTTAAAGTTTGGTAAAAATGTATTTTTCATAGCTTCCATTAAAGTTACTTTATTTTCATAAGCCACTCTATACATCTCTTCAACTTCATCCTCATCAATTCCCATTGGCTTTTCACAAAGTACGTGCTTCTTGCTTTTTAATAACTCCAAAGTTTGCCCATAGTGCAACGAATTTGGGCTTGCTATATAGACCATATCCACATTTTCTTTTTTACATAACTCTTGAAAATCTACAACTATATCGTCTACTCCATATCGCTTACCAAATTCTAACCCTTTTTTTAAATCTCTTGAATAGATTACCTTGAGCTCACAACCCTCAACTTTTTCTATCGCTTTTGCAAACTCATCTGAAATTTTACTAGTACCCACTATCGCTATTCTTATCATTGTATCTCCTTATGTATTATAAACTACTGTTGACTATATTTAAAATATCCTCTTTTAATTCTTTTGAACCAAGTAATATTTCATTTAATTGATTAATAGTTTCCATCTTAAATCGCTCATCATCTAAACTTTTCAGATTGACTTTAACGTTTAAAATTCCACCCTCTATTCCAGAGTAAAGCAACAGTGCTGATACTCCTAAATCTGTAATTGCATTTTTATTTCCATATTTTAATATAACCTTTAATGCCTTCAAAGTCCTCTCTGAAATTTTACAAATCTCCAAAGGAGCTTCTATTGCCAGTTTTAAATTTTTTTCAATATTTATTTTTCTAGATGCTTTCTCTTCATCACTCTCCTTAGGAAGTTTATACGCCGCCATAACTAAATTATATACTGCAGTATCTCTATCTATTAAATCTTCTAAAATATTTCTATAATCGTTGATTTCTTCAAAAGCACTTTTAAAAATAGTTTTTTCAACCTCTGGTAACTCTTTATACTTCACTTTGTCAAAAGTTAAGTGACCAACCATTCTTCCTAATGTACAACCTAATGCCGAAACGAGAGCTGATACTGACCCTCCCCCGGGTGCAGGACTTTTAGAATCAACTATATTTAAAAAATCTTTAACTGATAAATCTATTAACTTCATCTATCTTTAACCTCCCATCTTTTTATAAACTAGACATCCATTTTTAAAAACTTTTTTTGTATGACTCACACCAAAATGATATAAAATATAATCTATATTTGTCGCATCAAATATTACAAGGTCTGCCTTTTTTCCCTCTTCAATTGAACCAATTCTTTTTTCTCGTCCAATAGATTTTGCTGCATTTATAGTCACTGCTTTAAAAATTTCCTTAGGTCTCATTTTCAATTTTAAAGCTGCAATTTGCATTATAAGTTGCAAATTCTCTGTTGGACATGACCCCGGATTATAATCAGTAGATAGTGCCACTTGGACTCCCTCGTCTATCATTTTTCTTGCCGGAGCATACTCCTTCCCCAAACTAAATGAGGTTCCGGGTAAAAGATTTGCAATTGTTTTACTGTTTTTAAGAGCAACTATTCCATCATCACTTATTGCCATCAAATGATCCGCAGAGTTCATCTCAAATTCAACTGCTAATTCAGCACCCTTTGTATTTACTATCTCATCCGCATGAATTCTTAATTTAAAACCATATTTTTCAGCTTCTGAATACAGTCTTCTACTTTCATCATTTGAAAAAACTCCCTCTTCACAGAAAACATCAAAAAATTCTGCTAAATTTCGTTCTTTGATGATTGGAAGTAAATCAATAATTTTTTCAATATATTCTTCCCTTTTCTCCTTGTATTCCTCTGGCAAAGCATGGGCTCCCATAAATGTTGAGACTATTTCAACCTCTTGTTCATGGTTTAATCTTTCATTGACTCTAAGTTGTTTTAATTCTGTTTCATTATCAAGTCCATATCCACTTTTCGACTCCACTGTTGTAACACCAAAAGATAACATTTTTCTGAGCGATTTTTTTGCCTTATCGAGAAGCTCATCTTCACTGGACTCTCGAGTAGCTTTTACGCTACTCAATATTCCTCCACCTTTTTTTAATATTTCTAAATACGGAACACCTTGAACTTTATCTAAAAATTCATTTTCTCTAGAACCTCCATGTACCAAGTGAGTATGTGAATCTATTAACCCGGGTGTGACTACACATCCCTCTGCATCAATCAACTTTGTTGTAAATTTTATCAATTTTGACGGTACTTCCCCTTGTCCAACTTCCATTATCTCATTTCCAGAAATTGCTACATACCCATTTCCTAAAATCTCAATATTTTCCATCGAACTTTCTCCATCTCTTATAGGTATCTCTTTTCCTGTCACCAATTGCCCAATGTTGTAAATTATTAAATCTGCATTCATAAACTCACCTCATAAAAATTCTTACTTTAGTAACTCATTCTCTATGATTTTATCTACTTTAAAACCATCCAAACCTAAATAATATTCAATTGAATCTGATAATGCTTCCATTGGAACAGCTCCTATTATTTCACTTCCCAACACATTTACTCCATATCTTTTAGCTTCCATCTTTACAGTTTCAAACACTCTATAAATAGGATTTTTCTTATAATCTTTTATATTCATTGTCACTTGAACAATTCCTTTTTCTCTTAATTCTGCCGGTCCTGCTTGGATAAATCTAAATCCACCACTTGAAAATCTTATAGCTTTAGAGATCTCTTTAGCGATATTTATATCCGTCGTATCTAAATTTATATTAAAAGCTATCAAAGGCATTCTTCCTCCTACTGCGGTAACTCCCGCCGTTGGATGTGGAGCCCTCTCTCCAAAATCCGGTTCCCACTCCTCTAACTTTAATTTCTCTTTCATTCCTTCAAATTCACCTTTTCTAATAGATGGAAGTGAAACTCTATTTGGTGCTGTGGCAGATTCTTCATATAAAAATACTGGAACTTTAAATTTCTCCCAAATTTTTTTACCAACAATTTTTGAAAGTTCTACACATTCATCCATTGTCATATCTTTTATCGGTATAAAAGGAATAACATCTGTTGCTCCCATTCTTAAATGTTCTCCTTTTTGCTTATTCATATCTATAAGCTCTGCAGCTATTCCAACTGATTCTATAACTGCTGCTGCCACATCTTCTGGATCTCCTATCACAGTTATAACCGTTCTATTGTAATCAGCATCTGGTTCACATCCCATAAATTTTATATTTTTGTTACCTTTGAAAGGTGCTGCTATTTTTTCTATCTTTTCTAAATCTTTTCCTTCACTATAATTTGGAACACACTGAACCAATCTCTTCATTTCTACCCCCAACTATATCTTCAATTTACCTACATTTTCTTCTACTTTTTCCACTACTCTATTCGTTTTTATCAACTCTTCCACTTTTTCTATATCAATATACATTACTCTATCTTTATCGTAAAAATCAACTATTTCTCTAACTAATGTATGGGCTTCATTTGTTCCCTTACCTAATCTTTTTATATCTCTTAAATCTATTCCTTGACACGCAGTTAAAATCTCCATAGCAACTACTTTTCTTACATTTCCTAAAATTTCATTGGCTTTTCTTGCCGCTATAGTTCCCATAGATACATGATCTTCTTGATTAGCCGAAGATGGTATTGAATCAACGGAAGCAGGATGTGCTAAAACCTTATTTTCTGAAACCAAAGAAGCTGCACTATACTGAACAATCATAAACCCAGAGTTGAGTCCTCCATTTTCAACTAAAAATGCTGGTAGCCCATTATTTAAAGATGGATTGACCAATCTCTCTAATCTTCTTTCAGATATATTCGCCATCTCTGCCAAGGCTATTCCTAAAAAATCAAAAGGTAGTGCCATCGGTTGTCCATGAAAATTTCCACCTGATAAAACTTCATTTGCCATTGGGAAAATTATAGGATTGTCTGTAACAGCATTCATTTCAATTTCAACTTTCTCTTTTACATAATTTAAAGTATCCTTACTTGCTCCATGAACTTGAGAAGTACATCTAAGTGAATAAGGGTCTTGAACTCTCAACTCCCCTTGCTTTGTAATGGATGTACTATTTTTTAGAATCTTATTTATATTTTTGGCTGTATTAATTTGTCCTAGATGCCCCCTAACTTCTTGTATTCTTGGGTCAAAAGCACAGATAATTCCATTTAGTGCCTCCATAGATAAGCTCGCCGCAATATCTAAGTGCTTCATTAAGTTTATTGCATCATACACAGTATGTGCTCCTATAGACGTCATAACTTGTGTTCCATTGATAAGAGCCAATCCCTCTTTAGAAGATAAAGTTTTTATGGGCTTAATCCTTGCTTTTTTTAATGCCTCCTCTCCCTCATAAAGTTCACCCTTATAATATGCTTTCCCCAGTCCTAACATAACTAGAACCATATGAGATAATGGAGCTAAATCTCCAGAGGCTCCCAATGATCCTTTTTCTGGTATATATGGTGTCACACCCTTATTTATCATCTCCACTAATAAATCTAAAACTTTTTGACGTATTCCAGAGTGTCCTTGAACCAAATTATTTACTCTTAAAAGCATTATTCCTCTAACTTGATCAACTGGTAATGGATTTCCCACGCCACACGCATGACTTATTATTAAATTTCGTTGTAAAGTTGCAGTTTCCTCTTTAGAAATTATACTGTCTGAAAATTTTCCAAATCCAGTTGTTATTCCATAAGATATCTTTCCTTCCTCCACATAGTCATCAACTAATTTTCTAGCTATAGAAACTTTTTCTTTAGCTTCTTCTGAAATTTTCACCTCATATCCATTTCTTGTAACATTAATTAAGTCCTCTAAAGTTAGTTTTTTGTTTCCTATTAGTAGTTCCAAATCAATCCTGCCTCCTTTTTAGAATAATACTCCACCGATAACCCCTGCTATTATAAGAGGTATATTATAATGTATAAATGTTGGAACACAAGTATCCCATATATGATCATGCTGTCCATCAGCATCTAATCCAGCTGTCGGTCCCAATGTTGAATCTGATGCAGGAGAGCCAGCATCCCCTAGTGCACCTGCACATGCTATTAAAACAATTGTCCCCATTGGTGATATTCCTAACTCCATGCATAACGGTACATATATTGCTGCTAATATTGGGATTGTACCAAAGGAAGTTCCTATTCCCATAGTTACAAAAAGTCCAACTAATAGCATTACAAGTGATCCCATTAATTTACTTCCACCTACAATTCCACTAACCCCTTGTACTAAAGGTGCTACTGCCCCAGTTTCTCTAACAACATTTCCATATCCTGCTGCAACTAACATAATGAAGGCTATTAATCCCATAATTCCGATTCCGCCACCTATTAAACTATCTATTTCATTCCATTTAATAACTTTTGTAGCCAACATAAATCCTAAAGCAACAATAGCTCCCAAAGGCAAAGAACCAGTATAAAGTTGTATTCCAAAAGCTATAATGGCAGCTACTATAGTGTACCAATGTCTTGGTTCCATTTTCTCTGGGGCCTCTTCAGGTGTTCCACCTATTGCTGATAAATCTTTGTATTCTCTAGGTTTACTATAAGTTACAAACACTGCTATTAAAAGTCCAATTAACATAGCTATTCCCAAAATCCAAGTCACTTTCCAAACTTGGCTTAACTCTACATTCATACCATTACTTACAATTTGATCTCTGATTATTCCATGGAAAATCAGTCCAAAACCAACAGGGAGAACAATATATGGCATTTTTAATCCAAATGTTAAAGAACAAGCCATAGATCTTCTATCCATTTTTAACTTATCCATCAATTTTAATAAAGGTGGAATTAAAATTGGAATAAAAGCGATATGAACAGGTATTACATTTTGAGAAAAACAAGTTACCACAGCTATAATCAGAGCTAGTATCCATTTTTTTCCACTGACTACCTTAGATATCTTTTTCGACAGAAGAGCAGCAACTCCCGTATTATTAATTGCTACTGCTAAAGCACCTAAAAGAATATAACTAAGCGCTGTTTCCGAGTTCCCTCCCATTCCACTTATTAAAGTTTTCATAGTTCCATCAATCCCAATTCCTGAAGTTACCCCTGCTACCAAAGCTGCCACCAATATCGCTAAAATTACATTCAACTTTATCAAACTTAGCACAATCATAGTTGTAACTGATAATATTACCGGATTAAAAATCATACTACCACTCCCCTTTCTCTTAGTTCCTTAAGTGGTACTTATATTACCTCACAGATATTTTGAAGTCAATAGCTTTCTAAAAAAAAACCACAAAACTAACTCTTTTTAAAAATTAGTTTTATGGCTTTATTTTTGTCCATATTTCTTATTTAAAAATCTCCAAAGATTTATCTAAAATTCCTGTCACCTCAGCTATAACTAACCCATAATTTGTTATCGGTACATTCAATGACATAGATTCATCTATTCTACTTTGCATATGTTTTTTATTTATCATACAAGCTCCACAATGAATAACTAAAGCATACTTTGATAGGTCTTCAGGAAAATCTTTTCCTCCTACAAAAGTAAACTCAACCTCTTTTCCTGTAAAGTTCTTTACCAATTTTGGAATTTTCACCCGACCAATATCTTCATGTGAAGTATTATGTGTACACGTTTCAGCAATTAAAATTTTATCTCCATGATTTAAAGATTTTAGTTTTTTTACCCCTCTAACTAAATCATTCAAATCACCTTTTTGTCTGGCAAAAAGTATTGAAAAACTTGTCAATTTAGCTCTATCTTTTAAAATTCTATCGACATTTTTAAACGCTTGTGAATCTGTCACAACTAGGTCAATATCTTTAATATCCTCTAAGGCACTCTCTAACTCAGTATCTCTAACCACATAACTTTTTATTCCATGATCAAGACACTCTCTTATGAGTTGAACTTGAGGTAAAATTAGCCTTCCTTTGGGAGCTTCTGAATCTACAGGTACAACCATTAAAACTTTACCATTATATGGTACTAAATCTCCTAAAAGTTTTGGTTCCTCTTTCTCTTTTTTTATCTCTTTTAAAATACTTTCCTTTAGCATCAAAATAGAATCTCTATTTTTAGTCGAAACAAATATAGATGATGGAAATATTTTTTTTACTGTCTCTTTTTCTTTTTCGGATAAAAGATCCTCTTTATTTATGACAAATAGGAATGGTATATTGTATTTTCTGAATTGAAACTCTTGATCTTTATAGAATGCCATATCAATTTTTGTAGCATCCATAACCAGAATTGCAAAATCAGTTCTTTTTAACTCTTCTAAAGTTTTCTTTATTCTAAGTTTTCCAAGTGGAGTGTTATCTTCCAAACCGGCAGTATCTATAAATAATACCGGTCCAAAAGGTAAAAATTCCATGGCTTTTACTACAGAATCAGTTGTTGTTCCCTCAATTTCTGAAACAATAGATATATTTTGTTCTGTAATAGCGTTTAGAAGGGAGGATTTTCCAGAGTTAGTCTTTCCAAAAATCCCTATATGCAGTCTATTTGAATTTGGGGTATTTTTCATAATTTCCTCCTATAGATACAAATCTCTCTCTCCATTTTTTATTTTTTCTAACTTCTCTAAAGTTAATAGTTTAATATCTTCTCTTTTTATGTTCTTTATCTCTCTTGCTATAACCTTTTCTACTTTCTCTGTCAGTTCTAAATCTCCGTAATCCATAGCATACTCCATTAAAGTCAACAGTGCATTTGGTGAGCAAACATTTTGTATATTTCCGCTTTTAGCTAACTGCATAAATCTATCCCCTGTCCTTCCCATTCTATAGCACGCGGTACAATAGCTTGGTACACAGTCTTGATCTAAAAGTTCCTTTAATACCTCTAGCGGTGTCCTGTGATCAGCCAATTCAAATTGTGTTCGAGTTTTTCCCTCTTCCCTATCCGTGTAGCCTCCAACATCAGCAGAAGAACCCGCACTTATCTGAGAGATTCCATATTTTATCAACTCTCTTCTTAACTCCGCTGTTTCTCTTGTTGAAAGAATCATTCCAGTAAATGGAACAGCTAGTCTTATTATTGCCACAATATTTCTAAATGTATCATCATCTATTTGATGCGGGTACTCATCCAAACTCATTCCCTCAGCTTTTTTTATTCTCGGAACAGATATTGTGTGGAAACCTACTCCATAGTTTGCCTCTAGATATTCATTATGTAGCATCAGTGCAATAATCTCATATTTGTAATCCGCTAATCCAAACAACACTCCTGCTCCAACGTCATCTATTCCACCTTCCATAGCTCGATTAAAAGCAGTTAAATGATATTCATAATCCCCTTTTAAAGATTTTGGATGCACTTTTTCATATGTTGGTTTATGATATGTTTCTTGGAATAAAATATATGTCCCTATTTCAGCTTCTTTTAATTTTTTATAATTTTCAACTGTTGTTGCTGCAATATTTACATTTATTCTCCTTATAGAACCATTTTCAAATTTAGTTGTATAGACTGCATCTATCGCATCTAATACATAATCAATTGGCACATTTACAGGGTCCTCTCCCAACTCCAAAGCAAGTCTTTTATGTCCCATCTTTTCTAATAATCTAACTTCATTTTGAATTTGTTCTCTTGTCAATTTTTTTCTTGGAAATTTATTATCCCTTTTATAACCACAGTATGTGCAGTTATTTACACAGTAATCACTCACATAAAGAGGTGCAAATACAACTATTCTATTTCCATAGATTGATTTTTTTAATTCTCCCGCTATTTCATAGAGCCTTCTCTTTTGGTTTTCATCTTTTATCTGTAGAAGAGAGGCTACCTCTTTATGTGTCAACCCCTCTTTATTTTCAGCCTTATTCAATATTCTATCTATTTCATTAAAATCTGTTGATTTAGATTCTTCTAATAATTTTTCTATGTACTCCTGATTGATAAAATTTATTTTCTTTTCCATCTGACATTATCTCCTCTTGTTAGTATTGGTTGAAATCCAGCCTCTAAAATGCTATTTTCAATTTTTAGTTTTTCTTCTGCCGATTCTTTGCCTAAAAAAACTTTCCCGTTGTATAGAGTATACTTTTTCCTACACTCCATTGGAGAAAGATTTGGCATAATTACATTTGCTCCTGCCTTGAAACCTTTTTCTCTTCCTTTAGGATCTATTGTCCCCAAAGCAGTTGTCGCCGGTAACAATACATCTGGTAAAAGCAATCGTATTATTGCAAGCAAAGTAATTGTATCGTAAGCAGTTCCTCCTTTTTCAGCTTTTAAAGGAGTATCTTCATGCGGAATAAACGGTCCAATTCCTACCATATGAGGTCTTAATTCTTTTAAAAATACTAAATCTTTAGCATAATCTATTAATTTTAATCCAGGTAATCCTATTAGAAAACCGCTTCCTACTTGATATCCTATAGCTTTAAGAGATTCCAAACATTCTTTCCTATTTTTTAAAGACATATTGGGATGAAGCTTTCCATAAAGCTCCTCATTCACTGTTTCATGCCTTAACAGATATCTATCTGCTCCCGCTTCATATAACCTTTTAAAAGACTTAGTTCCTCTCTCTCCTAGTGAAAGAGTAATAGCTATATCTGAATATCTAGTTTTTAGAGTTTTTATTATACTCTCCAAAATTTCATCAGAAAAATAGGCATCCTCTCCTCCTTGGAAAACAAAGGTTCTATATCCAAGTGAATATCCCGTATGACAACATTCTAAAATCTCCTCTTTAGATAACCTGTATCTATTAGCTTTTTTATTAGAAGCTCTAATACCACAATAAAAACAATCACACTTACATATATTTGAAACCTCTATCAAACCTCTAAAAAAAACAGTATTTCCGTAGTGTTCTTTTCTTGTTTCATATGCTTTCTCTATTAAATAATCTCTATCTTCTTCCGTCAAATTAGTTAGTAGTACTTCTAACTCCTCTTGTGATAAATTATTCTCTATAGATAGTTTATCTATTAAATATCTCACTTTTCACCTCCAAAAAGTATATAGTATAATCAATTATATACCCTTTTTGTCTAGAAAAACAAGTTTATTTTTATTTTTTATAATAATGGAATATTTTTAGATTTACACTCATCTATCACCTCTTGTGGCCATAAAGATGCTTGAACCTCTCCTATATGTAATTTATCTAAAAAGAACAGGCATAATCTCGATTGACCAATTCCTCCACCTATCGTATAAGGTAACTCTCCAGCTAAAAGCTTTTTATGAAACTCCAATTTTTTTCTTCCCTCTGCTCCTGCTATTTCTAATTGTTTAGCCAACGACTCTTCCGACACACGAATTCCCATTGACGATAACTCTAATCCTATTTTCAATGGTTCATAGTAAACAATTATATCCCCATTCAAATCCCAATCGTCATAATCTGGAGCTCTTCCATCATGTTTTTCTCCTGATTCTAGAACTTTTCCTATCTCACTTATAAATATTGCTCCATGTTTTTTCGCATATTCATGTTCTCTTTCTTTTGGAGTTAATTCTGGATAAATCTTTTCTAACTCCTGAGAAGTTACAAATGTTATGTCCTCAGGTAGCTTTTTTGAAAGTTGAGGAAAGATTCCTCTAATATAATTCTCTGTATCTTTTAACGAACTGTATATCTTTTTTACAACCTCTTGTAAAGTCTGTGTTGTTCTTTCACTCTTTTCTAAAACTTTTTCCCAGTCCCATTGATCCACGTAGTATGAGTGAATCGGACTTAAATCTTCATCTCTTCTAATTGCATTCATATCTGTATAAAGACCTTTCCCAGAATCAAACCCATACTTGTGAAGAGCCATTCTTTTCCACTTTGCTAAAGAATGAACTATCACAGCTTCCTGTTTACATTTAGTATCAAAAGCTACAGCTCTTTCTATTCCGCTTAAATCATCATTTAATCCACTTTCTGGTGTGACAAATAAAGGTGCAGAAACTCTTGTTAAATCAAGTTTTTTAGCTAAATCTCTTTCAAAAAAATCTTTCACTTTTTTAATTGCAATCTCTGTTTCCATGATGTTTAATTTTGCCTTGTACATAAGTATTACCTCCAACTTTCATAAAATAAAAAAACTCTTAACTTCTCCATCAATGGAAATAGCCAAGAGTTTCAATTTAATAAATATAATGCACCTTAATTTGTAAGATACTTTAAATAAACCTATTTAAATTAAACTTTTTTATTTCGAGTCAATGGAAATTATACAATATAAATCTCAATAAATTATTATTGCTATTATTACAATTATAATTATTATTAAAATTTATAAACATAACTTCCTCCTCCTTTAAAAAAATTATTTTTATTATTGGAGTAATAATAAAACTTTTTTTTTAATTTGTCAAGTTTTTTTATAATATTTCTACATCTGCTGAAACTTTATATATAACATCTTTTCTTTCCACAAAAATTTCAGTTTTATTTTTTAAATTTTCTTCAGTTTTTATTTTTAACAATAATTCTTTCGAGGGGTTTATAGCCCTTGGATGTCCAACAAGGTTTAGCATACTATAATCGCCATTGGTATCACCATATGCATAACTTTCTGATAAATCTATATTATATTTCTCGCAAAAATTATTTATTGCTATCATTTTATTCTTAGAATCCCACATTGGAGAAATCTCTCCTGAAAGCTTTCCATCTTCAAAGTGATATATTGAACCGCAATAATCATCTGCTCCCCATTTTTTAGCCATTCTTGAAACTAAAAAATCTGGGCTTCCAGAGATAAAAATCACTTTATGACCTTGTTTTTTATGCCATTTTATCATATCTCTTGTAAACTTATAAACTCTATTTCCTTTTAATTCTAATACTTGATCTGAAATAAAATCATTGTATTGAAGGGACAATCCTTTTATCGCATCTACATAAGTAGTTGTTATCTCCTCTAAATATCTATCATAGTCTCCCACTCTTTCATCCCATTTTTTAAAAGCATCTTTCACCTTTAATTCATACTCTCTAATATCGAGCAACTCATATTTTATAAGCTTTTTAAAATGCTCTGTCAACAATGAATTCCTATATATTGTTCCATCGATATCAAAAAATGCTGCTTTCACAACTCCACCTCCTACGAGCTCTTACTATAACTCTTTTACTGTTTCAGCAATCCATTTACAAAATCTTTCTCCTGTTTTATTTGCTATCTCCACAACTTCTTCATGCGAGTGCGGTTTAGTCGCTATTCCAGTAGCCATATTAGTTATACATGATATCCCAAGAATTTTCATACCTAAGTAATTAGCCACTATTGATTCTGGAACTGTAGACATCCCTACCGCTGAAGCTCCCATTGTCATCATCATCTTTACTTCTGCTGCTGTTTCATATGCTGGACCTGACGACCCTAGGTATACTCCCTCTTCAAACTCAATATTAAGTCTATTCGCCACTCTCTTAGCTTTTTCAATCAGCTCTTTACTATATGTTTCAGACATATCAGGGAATCTTGGTCCAAATCTTTCATCATTTGACCCAACTAGTGGATTCGTTCCAAAAAAGTTTATATGATCATTTATTATCATCAATGTTCCCGGTTTAAAATCTCTATTAGCTCCTCCGGCTGCATTACTCACTATCATTGTTTCTATTCCAAACTTTTTAAACACGTACTGTGGGTATGTAACCTCTTTCATACTATACCCTTCATAGTAATGAAATCTACCCTTCATTATTAAAACTTCGACATTATTTATTGTACCAAAAACTAACTCTCCCGCATGTCCCGCAACTGTTGAAACAGGGAAATTTGGTATATCTTTATAAGAGATCACAACTTTATTCTCAACATATTCTACTAATCCACCCAGTCCTGATCCTAAAACTATAGCTATTTTAGGTCTATTTGTCACTTGAGAATTTAAAAATTCTACAGTTTCCATCACTTTATTGTACATATATTCCCACTCCTTATTTTTAGATAAAAAGGGTAGATCTCTCCACCCTCACACTTTTCACTTCTAGAAAGTTATTTTTGAAAATCTTTCATCCAATCTTGATTTTTCCTCTTTTAACTCTTCCATTAACTTATCTACAATCTCCTGACAACTTAGAGCTTCTTTAACCAAACCAGCAACTTGTCCTGACATTACACTTCCATTTTCCACATCTCCATCCACAACTGCCAATCTAAGTTTTCCTTTTCCTAACTCTTCAATTTCATCTTTTGAAGCTCCCCTTAGTTCTAGTTCCAGTATTGCTTTAGCAAATTTATTATTTAATACCCTCACAGGGTGTCCTGTATAATTTCCTGTTGTAACTGTCGATCTATCTTTTGCTTTCAACACTAAATTTTTATAATTTTCATGGACATCACACTCGTGTGCCACTATAAATATAGTTCCAGCTTGAATAGCTTCTCCTCCCAAAGCCAAAGCTGCTAAAAATTGCTCTCCACTCGCAATTCCACCGGCAACTATTACAGGAATTGATACCTCTCTAGCTACTTGAGTCGCTAAAGACATTGTTGTGATTTCACCAATGTGCCCTCCTGCTTCTAACCCTTCTGCTACTACCGCATCCGCTCCTATCTTTTCCATTCTCTTTGCCAAAGCTACTGATGCCACCACTGGTATAACTTTTATCCCAGCTGCTTTCAATTTATCCATATATATCCCTGGGTTTCCTGCACCAGTTGTTACAACTTTAACACCTTCTTCTATACAGACATCTATTTGCTCTGCAACACTTTCCATCATTAACATTAAGTTAACTCCAAAAGGTTTATCTGTAATTAGCTTTGCTTTTTTAATCTCCTGTCTTAAAATTTCTGGTGGCATTCCTCCCCCAGCAATTATTCCTAGTCCTCCAGCTTTAGACACATGCCCTGCTAAATTTCCGTTTGATATCCATGCCATTGCTCCTTGAATAATTGGATATTTAATTCCTAATAATTCGCAAATTCTATTTTTTTGCATCCTCTTTCCTCCCAAAATTAAGAGTTTACCTCTTTGGTTCTAAACTATAACCAATTTCCTCTAAGAGTTTAACAACTCTTTAAGACACTATTTTTTAGTTGCCTTCACTATCTTCTCATAGCTTACTGGAAAAATTGGATTTCCTAGATGTACTATTATATCAGCTTTTTGCTTTTTTATCAAATTATAACTCTCATCCTCTAAATGAAAATCGTATAAAGAATATTGGCAACTATTCCAGCCACTATTCCACCAATTGTATGGCTAAATATCGCTTTTCCCGTCAACTTTCTATATCCTAAACTATCCATCATTGCCACATGAGTACTCAAATATCCACTCCAAGTCATCCCCATAGCCGTGAAAACAGCAATTTCTCTAGAAGTTATCGCTCCATCATTAATAAATGTTGGAACTAATCCCAAAGCTGCCCCTACTGCCCCTAAAGATGTTATTGGAAACGCCAATGCCTTTGAACTTGTAAAACCAAAAAGTGGTTTTAGTATAAATTGTAACTTTTCTCCAATATATGGCAACAATGCAATTCCTTGATAAGCTTCCCCCGTATAACCTTGAGCACCCGGTCCGTTTGTCAACAGTAAAACTGTTGTACAAATTATTAAAACTCCAGGAATTATCTCTATACCCATTTGTACTCCATTTTTTCCACCTTCCAGCAAAGCTTCTAACAATCTTTCCAATACATTCCCATCTCTTATATCTCTATACTCAAAAAAATCTGTGTCCATTGAGCCCTCTTCTAAAGGTTCTTTTTTTTCATTGAATATTTTTTTTGTAAAATTAATCATTAAATTTACACTGACAATACTTCCTATAAAAGCTCCTAAATTTCCTAAAATAACTGGGAATACCAAATTTTCATTCATACTTCCACTTTGAGCTATCATAAATGTGGAAACTATAAAACCCATTCCAAAAGATGTTCCTAAATTTGTCAATGCTGGTAATTGATACTTCTTAAAATATTTAGTAAATCCTTTATCTGCAGATAGACTCAAAATAGCTGGATTATCCGAAATATATGTGGTTAAAATTCCTAAAGCAGCAGCACCAGGCAATCTATATAGAGGCTTCATCAATGGAGACAACAATTTATTCAATATCGCTATAACTCCAAATTCCGATAAAATTCCTGCAAATGCCCCTGCAATGACTGATACTCCCATTATAAAAAATACTGTATTCAATAGTAAATCATGAGCTGTTTTTATAATGGTATTGATCATATTGATTCCACCCATTCGACTAGATGCCAAATAAATTAATGTGGAAAGTATTAGAATACACACTACTCCCTCTAAACCCATAGCTTTTTTTCTTCTTGCTTTTTTTATATCCATCCTTTTTCTCCTCTTCACATTCTCGCTATTTTATAGAATAGCTTAATTTTTACTATTTTTCAATTTTTTTTATGGGAATATATATGTCTATTATCCCACCAAATCCATTTTCAAAAGGAACTACAACCTCATTTCCAATTTCAATAGAGTCTCCCACAATTTCAAAACTATTATCTTTTATAAAACGATACAGATTTTCATAAGTCAACTTTATCATATCAAATGTTGCCTTATGTCTTAACATAACACAATCTTTACTCTCTAAAATCTCTTCACCATCAATAAAATAATTGTCTGGTATTAAAATTCCAATCCTGTTCAATGGCAATTCAGATCCCTCATATAGACTATCTTTTTTCACTTCTGATATATAGATTATTTCCTCTAAACCATTTTTATTACCTAATCTTTGTAATTTATCGTATGTCTCCGCTATCTCCTTTTGATCTAAAGAATTTTTTATTTTTATAAAATATACTTTCATCTCTTTTAAATTAGTTACCTCGACTTTTTCCTCTAAACTACTTAACATCTCTTTTAAACACACTATTTTTTCACTTATTTTATTCTTACTTTTTCTCAATTCATCAATTTTTTTATCTATATCATATATTTTCTCCTCTAAAAACTCTATATTTTTAGATGGATTTTTCACCTTAATATAATTTTTTATCTCCTCCAACGAAAATCCTGCATCTTTTAAAGTTATAATAAAAAATAAATCCCATATTTGAGAGTTTGAATAGTATCTATATCCATTAACTCCATCAATGTATTCTGGAACTAATATCCCTTTTTTATGATAAAAAATGAGAGTTTGCTTTGAAATATTAGCTATTTTTGCTAATTCTGAAATTTTATATCTATTTTTCATATTTTCTCCTTGACAATATAGTTAGCTATATAGTTTATAATAACACATATAACTATTTATTTGTAGAATATTATTTTTATTTCATAGAGGAGAGAAAAATGTCACAAAATATCACTTTAGAAAATGGTTGTGTAAAAAAATTATTTTTTAAATTTGCTTTACCTAGCATCCTAGGAATGTTAATTGTTTCCCTTCAAATCATGGTGGACGGTCTATTTTTAAGTAAGGGAGTTGGAGCACAGGGGTTAGCTGCCGTCAATCTTTCTATGCCACTTATCAATTTATTGCTGAGTATTGCTCTTATGATTTGTATCGGTGGAGGCGTCTTAGTTGGAATAGCTTCTGGAAACGGAAATGAAACTCGAGCTAAAGGACTTACAAGTTTAACTTTGGTTTTACTTCTAACAACACTTTTAACAATATCCATCTTTTTGCTATTAAATTTTGAAACAACTATAATACTCTTAGGTGTCAACAAAGAAACTTATAACCTTGTCAATAAATACTTGGCAATACTTATACCAGGTTCTATATTTTTTAGTATGCCTATTTTTACTGAGACTTTTGTTAGAATAGCTGGCAAACCTAATCAAGTCTTTATAAGTGGTTCTGTTTGCTTTATTGCCAACGTCTTTTTAGATTATATCTTTGTATTAAAATTGGGGATGGGAATGGAAGGAGCAGCCATAGCATCTTGCTTTGCAAATATGTTTGGAGCTTTAACTCTTTTTCACCATATACGTTTTGGAAGAATAATAGGTACATTAAAAGATATCAAAGAAATTTTTTACAATGGTAGTTCCGAGATGTTAACGGTTATCTCAAGCGCTATCACTATATATATTTTCAATATTATTATAATGAAAAATATCGGAGTCTTGGGAGTCTCTGCTTTAACTATTGTGTTTTATATCAATTCTATTGTCAATATATCTTTATATGGACTTTCCCAAGCTTTACAACCCATAATTTCATATAATTTAGGAGCCAATCGAATTGATAAAATTAATGATGTACTTAAAGTTGCTTTAAAATCTGGAGCTATAATTGGTATAACGACCTTTATCAGTATGCACCTATTCGGAGATAAAATAATATATCTTTTCTCCAATGGAAATAAAGAGTTGGCTGATTTGACCAATAAAGCTATATTTTTCTTCACATTTGCGTATCTATTATCATTCATTAACATTATATCTAGTAGCTTTCATACGTCCATTGAAAAACCTTTTGAATTAGCCTTTATCTCTTGTGGAAGATCAATTATATTTGTATTAATTCCTCTTTTTATATTACCTTTATTTATTGGAGATATAGGTATCTGGTTGGCTATTCCCATTGCCGAACTCATTTGTCTCACTATCAGTATCCCACTGATGAAAAACTCATTAAAAAAACTTCCTCTTTCTATTTAGGAGGAAGTTTTTTATTTTATCCCAATAAAAATTCACAATATTTCTTTGATATTTGGAAAGTTATATGGTAATAATAATAGCAATATAAACTTAATGTGGGAGGTGCTGTTATGGGGAGAGATAGTTTTAAAATACAACTCATTCAAGAAAATATAATTCATAATTTTAATTATATTAGAGAGCATACACAAAAAGAGATTATTGCAGTTGTTAAAGCAAATGCTTACGGTCACGGTCTAAAAGAAGTTGTCAAAATTTTAGTTGGATGTGGGTGTAACTATTTTGCTGTTGCTAGAGAAT
The DNA here is from genome assembly GCF_977044495.1 of Cetobacterium sp. Classification (NCBI taxonomy): domain Bacteria; kingdom Fusobacteriati; phylum Fusobacteriota; class Fusobacteriia; order Fusobacteriales; family Fusobacteriaceae; genus Cetobacterium; species Cetobacterium sp. Next base: position 44,742 of record NZ_CDRRQU010000014.1, read on the forward strand.
CTGAGGCACTAGAAATTCTTTCACTTAATATTCCTAGTATTAATATCTTAATTTTTGAAACAATTGAAGATTTTTCACTTTTAAAAAAATATAAAAATTTAGAGATGGTTATAAATAGTATAGATGAACTTTTAGAACTTAATTAAAGAGAAAATAAATTTTTCTCAACTTCACTTAAAATTTGATTTTGGTTTTGCTCGAAATGGCTTTATTCAAAACGAGATTGAAACTATAAAAAATATTGTAATAAAAAATAATCTTCATTTTAAAGGAGCTATGACACACTTTTTTAATTCTGATTTTAATGAAACCATAGAAATTCAGAATAGGTTTATCGAATCTATCAAATATATTGGAGATAACTATTTTGATATCATTCACTCTCAAAATAGTGCTGCGACACTTTTAGGATTAGGTGATGGTTCCACACATGTCAGATGTGGAATATGCCTTCTAGGAATGCTAGACCCCGGAATTACAGACTCTAATATCAAACGATCTTGGTCACTTTTAGGACCAATATACGATATCAAAAATTTTTCAGATTTAGACTTCATAGGGTATGAACGTATTAAAAATATGTTTGTTAATAACTACTCAAAAGTGGGAAAAATTAAAATTGGGTACGGTGATGGTTTTTCTAAAAAAAATACAAACATTTTATGTCACATAAATAATAAAGAGTATCCCATAGTTCATATCAGTATGGATACCTCCTTTGTTCTTATAGATGATTCTGTCAATCTAGGAGATATTGTTGAAATCTATAAAAATTTTGATAGCTGTAGCTCTTTTTTAAATATGAATCACTATGAATATACAACTCTTATAAACTCTAGAATACCTAGATTTATTCTAAAATAATAAAAGATTTTCTCTTCGATATTAGTATATAAAGTTAAGTATCTTTGTGGAGGTGTTTTAATATGAATTTTAAAGATGTTATTTCAAAAAGAAGAAGTGTTAATTTTTTTGATCCAAATAAAGACCTTGACTTAAAACTTTTTGAAGATATTATGAATGAGGCTGTTCTTGCTCCATCTGCATTTAATTTACAACCTTGGGAGATTATCGCTGTCCACTCTCCTGAAGCTAAAGAAAAGCTTTTTACAGCTTGTAATCAGCCTAAAATAAAGGAAGCTTCTATGACTTTAATATTAGTTGGGGATACTTTTGGATACGGTCGAGATAATCCTATGTGGAATATAAAAATTGACCTAGGTCTAAAAGAGGAAAAAGTAGGTCAGCTTATCAATATGTGTGAAACTGTCCTGTATCCCACTGAAGTTAAAAGAAATGCCATGGCTGTCAGAGATGTTTCACTCTTAGCAATGGCTATAATGTTATGTGCAAAAAACCGTGGAGTTGACACTCATCCTATGATTGGATTCGATGAAGATAAAGTGAAAGAACTCTTTGATATTGATGAAGATAAAACAGTGGTTATGCTTCTTTCAATCGGATATTTTGATGAAACTAAAACTCTGAATCCTAGAGAAAGAAGACTTAATTTTAGCGAAATTTGCACAGTTTTGTAAAATAAAAACAAGCAAGAATTTTTGTCTTGCTTGTTTTTTGTTAATTAGTTTATTCCAAACTCCTTAGGATATTCAACTGTTCCACTTACGTTGCTTAAAGCCTCTGGATATAACTCAATTGCCATAAAATTTTCGTCTGGTACTTCTATTGGGCATTTTATACCCCATTTTGATGCTGGCTCGTAACCAAACTTTTTATAATAATCTGCATGTCCCAAAACTATAATCCCCTTATAACCCAATTCCTTAGCTATTTTATGACCTTTCTCTATCAAACTCTTCCCTATACCCTTTTTCTGAAATCTTGGTAATACTGCTAGCGGTGCCAAAGCTAATAGCGTCTCATTTCCAACTTTAATCTTAGTAAATAAAATATACCCTACAATCATTCCTTTAAATTTCGCTGTCAATGATAAATCCTTTATAAAAGCATCACTTTTTAGTAACTCTCTCACTAGTTTATGTTCATTATGATCTGAAAACTTCTCTTTTAAAAAAGCCTTCTGTACCACTTCACAAACAAAATCTTCCTCTGTCATTTTTTTATATTTTTTTCTTTGAAAAATATAAACTGCTAAACTACCTAGAATAAAAAATGAAATTCCTAATACTACGTTCATATTCCCCTCCTTAAATTTTATACTTTATATAATAACAAATACAAAATATTTTTCCAAGTTGTTTTTAATTTACATTTTTTTCTTTAACTGTTATACTGTGAGAAACAAATTTTTAGGGAGGCTTACTTTGAAAGCTTTAATTGTTGTCGATATTCAAAATGATTTTTGTGAAGGCGGATCTCTAGCTGTTGAAAATGCTCATAAAATTATACCCGTTGCCAATAAAGTAATTGATTTTTTTAACAAAAATCACAGTCTTGTTGTAGCTACAAAGGATTGGCATCCTGCTAATCATAAAAGTTTTGCCAAAAATTCTAGCGGAACTATTGGTGAAGTTGGTATTTTAAATAATCTTCCTCAAGTTTGGTGGCCGGAACATTGTATTGAAAATACCTATGGTTCCAATTTTCACCCAGATCTTAAAAAAATTGAAAATATTATCTATAAAGGAACTGATTCTGAAATAGACTCCTACAGTGGTTTTTTCGATAATGGAAAATTAAAAAACACTGAATTACTAACACTTCTAAAAAATAACCATATTTCTGAAGTCTTTATTCTAGGTTTAGCTACAGACTACTGCGTCAAACACACTGTTTTAGATGCTCTTGAACTGGGTTTTAAAGTCAATGTTATCGAAGATGGCTGCAAGGGGGTCAACCTACTCCCTAACGATTCAGAAAATGCTATAAGAGAGATGAAGGAAAAGGGTGCAAATATAATAAAAAGTGACGATTTAATTTAATCGTCATTTTTTATATTCTGTTTATAAATTAAAACTTTATTTTTAAATAAAAATAAAGTTTGACTTATAATGAAAACTATTGTATATTTTAATAGAAATTAAATTGGAGGTTTAAAAAATGAGTACAAAAAATATATCAACACTTACTACACCTAGTTTTTTAGTTAATCTAGATGCACTAGAAAATAATATAAAAAGATATCAAATCTTAGCTGACGAAAACTTTGTCAAATTATTTCCTATGCTAAAAACTCACAAAAGTAGCGAAATCACTAAAATGCAAATTGAAGCTGGAGCTACTGGTGTTTTAGTTGGAACTCTTGATGAAGCCGAAGCTGTTATAGAAAAAAGTGGTGTAACTAAAGTTATGCTTGCCTACCCAGTTATCGGAGATAAAAATCTAGATAGAGTAATTGCTCTTAGCCAGCAATGTGAACTATTTGTTGCCTTTGACAATGAAATTCCCGCAATTGAACTTTCAAAAAAACTAAATAAAGCTACTGTTAACTATCAAATAATCATAAATAGTGGATTGAATAGATTTGGTGTTTCACCTGAAGAAAGTGTTAATTTATACAATACATTAAAGAGATATCCCAACCTTATCTTTAAAGGAATTTCCACACATACTGGACAAGTCTATGGCTTTTCAAAAGATTACATTGACGAAATTACAAAGCAGGAGATTTCCACAATGACTCTAGCTAAAAATCTTCTGACTAAGAATGGTGCTAACGTTGAGTTCGTTGCAACTGGAACTACACCAACCTTTACAAATGCTATAAAATCTGATGAAATAACAGTCTCTAGGCCCGGAAATTACGTATTCTTTGATGCTATTCAGATAGCCTTGGGAGTTGCTGAAGAAAAAGATTGTGCTTTAACTGTTTTAGCTACTGTCATCTCTCATCCATCTGAAGATTTATTTATTCTTGACTGTGGTAGCAAATGTCTAGGACTTGATCAAGGTGCCCATGGAAACTCTTTAACAAAAGGTTTTGGAATCGTTAAAAATCATCCCGAACTCACTATTATTGGACTATCCGAAGAAGTTGCAAAAATAAAAAAAGAGGGTCCTACGACCCTAAAAATTGGTGATAAAATTGAAATTATCCCAAACCACTCATGTTCAGCTGCCAATATGACAAGTTACTTAATTGGTCATAGAGGTGGAACAATTGAAAAAATTATTGAGGTTGATATCAGAGGTAACTCCAAAAAAGTTTTCATTGATTAATACCTATCAATCTAATAAATAGCTTTAACAATAGTGGACTTGTAGATACGACTTTTAAAATTGTTTAATCTACTCCACTATTTTAATTTTTTATCGACCTTTTTATTTTCCTTATATTGTAAAGTAGAACCATCCTTTAGATTAAAAATCAGTATATCATTGTTTAAATTGAATGTTTGAACTGCATCTAATTTTTCTAAATACTCTGATTCCATTTTCATGACTTTATCTGAACCTGCCATTAAAGTCGTCCCTAATTTCTCTAATTTTATTTTGTTTCCTTTTTTCTCATATCTTCCAAAATAATTATTTAATCCCGAGAAACCATAAAAGTTGTGTTCATCAAATCCTATCAATACGTTTGGAATGGAGTTTTCTTGAATTAAAATATACTCTTTCCCCACCAATCTTTTGTTATTTGTTGTTAAATTTGAACATCCTCCGAATAAAATTGAAATCATTAATAGCATTCCTAAGATTTTTTTCATTATTTATCACTCCCTGATTTTTTATTAATAATTATTATAATTATTGCTGCTGCGAACAACATTATAAAGCTTACAACATGCGGGGCTCTAAACCCATACAACATTAAATCCTCCGCTCTAAAGAAGCTCACAATTATACGGTTGATACTATATATTACCACATATGCCCACCAAATTGTCCCTGTGGCATAATTTCTTTTCCTCATAAAAAAATATAAAAAGAAAAAACCTATAAAATTAAGTCCCGCCTCATAGAGCATTGCTGGGTGAAGAGCTAAATTGGGAAATTCCTCTCCTGCTGGTGATGATGCTGGAAATACCAATCCCCATGGGACTAACTCTCTATACTGAGCTTTTTCAGATAAACTCATCAAATTATAACTACTGTACCATTGAGAAAAGCTCGGTTTCAAATTAAATATCACTTTTAATGGCGTAAATGTTGGAACTCCATGAACTTCACCATTAGCTAAGTTTCCAAACCTTCCTATCCCCTGCCCTAAAAGTAACACTGGAGCAATCATATCACCTAAAAGAAATGGATTTAACTTTTTTCTATGAGCATAGATTAAAGTTCCTATAAACCCACCTATTATTCCTCCATGTATAGCCATCCCACCTTTCCATACCGCTATTATATCTTGGGGATGAGAAAAATAGTAAGTATAGTTAAACAGCACATAATATAATCTCCCACCTAAAAGACCTGATAACATAGCTACAAAGGCATAATCTTCAATAACATTTTTAGAAATACCCTTTTTATCAGCCTCTTTTTTCAAAAGCTCTACTCCTACAAAAAATGCTATTGCATAACATAATCCATAATAGCTCAACTTAAAACTACCTATTTGTAAAAATATTGGATTCATATAAAATCTCCCTATCTGTAATTTATATATCTAGCTTTGATTTGATTATATCACCACTTCGAATTTTCGTAAAACTTTTTTTATTATTTTCTACAATATTTACTAAACCACTGTCCTTTTTATATTTTTTTTGTATAGTTTTTGTTAACCTATATTTAATTAATGTTTATTTTTACAATTATAGTTGAATTTTTAATAATTTTAGATTAGAATATAAGCAGTTATATAGACTAAAATATCAAGGAGGAAAATATGCATTATCATGCGCCTATTACAGAAAAAGTTTTCTGGATTGGAACTAACGATAGAAAAACTGAAAGATTTGAAAATTATTTGCCATTACCGCAAGGTGTTGCTTATAACTCATACTTAATAAACGATGAAAAAACTTGTATCATCGATACAGTTGACTTCTCAACTGCTGGATTATTTATTGAAAAAATAAATGGAATTTTGAAAGGGAAGACTCTTAATTATATTGTAGTTAATCACATGGAGCCTGACCATTCTGGCTCTCTAGGGGAAGTTATGGCTCACTTTCCTGAAGCAAAAATTATTGGTAACGTAATTACATTAAAAATGATTAAAGCTTTTATACAAGACTTTGATGAATCTAAATTTATCTGTATAAAAGAGGGAGATCAATTAAATCTGGGACATCACACTTTAACTTTCGCTATGGTGCCTATGGTTCACTGGCCTGAATCAATGGTTACATATGATATGACTGATAAAATTTTATTCTCTAATGATGCTTTCGGAAGTTTTGGAACTTTAGATGGTGGAATTTTTGATGATGAAATCAATTTCTCTTTCTACGAAGATGAGATGAGAAGATATTATTCTAACATAGTTGGAAAATATGGACCTCAAGTTTTAAATGCAATCAATAAATTAGGTGGACTGGAAATAAAATACATTTGTCCTTCACATGGAATATTATGGAGAAAAGATATCTCTGTTGTTATCAACCACTTTACTAACTGGGCGAGCTTTACTCCTGAAGAAGAGGGTGTTGTTATCGTTTATGGTACACTGTATGGAACAACTGCAAAAATGGCAAATGTTATTGCTAGAGAGCTTGCTTGGAATGGAATTAAAAATATTAAAATATATGATGCTTCAAAAACTGATCACTCTTATATTATTAGCGATATTTGGAAATACAAAGGGCTTATTATTGGATCTGCAGCTCACAACAACGACGTCTATCCTGTTTTACAAGGACTTTTACATAAATTGAAGAATTACGGATTAAAAAATAGATATTTTGGAATTTTTGGAAACATGCTATGGAGTGGTGGTGGAGTGAGAGGAATACAAGCATTTGCCGATGCGCTTCCTGGTTTAGATGTTATTGCTGAAGCTGTTGAAGCTAAAGGAGAACCAACTCCAGAAGATCAAAGAAAATTAGAGAATATTGCTAAAGCTATGGCTGAAAAGTTAAAAAGTGAAAGACAATAATATCTAAAACTCTAAAGAGAGCATAATCTGCTCTCTTTTTTTACGTAAAGGAGGTTTTTTATGAAAAGCAATATTAAACAAATTAACAAAGAAGCAATTATTACTTGTTTACTATATCTTTTTTATTTTTGCTGGTGGTATTATTTTGCATATATCTATAAATCAAATGTTAATGAATTTATTTTTGGCTTACCTAGTTGGTTTTTTTATTCATGTGTTTTAGGATTAGTCATCATAAACATATTAGTTTTTATAGCAGTCAAATGTTTTTTTAAAGATATTGATTTAGATTAGGAGGTATTATGCTTATACTTTTACCAATTATTTTATACCTTTTTTTAATGTTAGGTGTAGCTTGGAAAGTTAATAAAATTAAAAATAGTGGTAGTGTCAACTTTATGGAGGAATATTTTATTGGTAGTCGAAACATGGGTGGTTTTGTTCTCGCCATGACAATTATTGCTACTTATATAGGTGCGAGTTCATTTATAGGTGGACCTGGTGTTGCATATAAATTAGGACTTGGCTGGGTTTTACTTGCATGTATTCAAACTCCTACCGCCTTTTTAACTTTGGGAATTTTAGGAAAACGTCTAGCTATAATCTCACGAAGAATAGGTGGACTGACTATTACCGATTTACTCAGAGCAAGATACAAAAATGATATTGTCGTTATTTTAGGTTCTGTCATCATGTTAATTTTCTTTATTGGAACTGTTGTTGCAAACTTTGTAGGTGGAGCTAGATTATTTGAAAGTGTAACTGGGCTTCCATATATTGTTGGCTTGATTATTTTTTCCTTTGTTATAATCACATATACAACTATCGGTGGATTTAGAGCTGTTGCTTTAACAGATGCTATCCAAGGTGGAGTTATGCTGATCGCTTCTGGAATTCTATTCTTTACTCTTTTGAAAGCAGGTGGAGGAATGGAAAATATAATGAGGACAATTGAAAAAATAAATCCAGCTCTTTTAACACCTGATTCTGGCGGTTCTATTGCTAAGCCATTTATTCTTTCTTTTTGGATGCTAGTTGGAGTAGCCATTCTTGGACTTCCAGCCACCTCCGTCAGATGTATGGGATTTAAAGATAGTAAATCAATGCATAATGCAATGATTATTGGAACC